>JAIORC010000342.1 GCA_021108335.1 Phycisphaerae bacterium | reverse complement strand
GCTCAGGGCGTAGAATACCCCTCGTCTTTTGAGTGGAAAGGATTGCTTGTGTCTGAGAAGTTTTATACTAAGGAGTTTCCCAACGGCTTGACGCTTCTGGGTCAGCCGATGGAGAATGTTTCGTCGGCGGCGATGGCGCTGGCGGTTTGCGGCGGTTCGGCATACGACCCGGACAGCCGGGCCGGCGTCGGTTCCATCGCGTCGGAATGGCTACTGCGAGGCGCCGGCGACCGCGACAGCCGGGCGCTCAACGACGCCCTCGACCAACTGGGCTGCCAGCATCACGAAACCGTCCAGAGCGAGCACATGCAGTTTTCCGCCGCCATGCTGGGGCGGAATCTGTCCGAGGTACTCGGCATATACGGCGACATCCTCCAACGGCCTCGCCTGGAAACCGAAACCTTCGAACCCTGCCGGCAACTGATCGCCCAGGACCTCGAAAGCCTCGAAGACGAACCGAGCCGTAAGGCTATGGCGAAATTGCAGGAGAAATTCTTCCCCCATCCGCTGGGGCGAATTTCCTACGGCTCAGCCCAGTCGCTGGGAGCGATAACCGCCGACGGTGCCCGCGAGCATGTCCAGCGGCACCTCAGCCCGGCTGGCGCAATCCTTGCCGTCGCCGGCGCGTTCGACTGGGACAAACTCGTCGCCGACGTCGAAAAGACATTCAGCCCGTGGACCGGGGTCGCCGCCGTTACGCCGCAAATAACCCCAGCCGCCGGCGGCGCTACGCACATCCCCAAAGATTCCGCCCAGACGCATATCGCACTGGCCCACAAGGCGGTAACGTCCAGCGGCGAGGGCTACTACGCAGCCCGCATCGCCGTAGCCGTGCTCTCGCAGGGCATGGGCAGCAGGCTGTTCACGGAAGTCCGCGAAAAACGCGGGCTGTGCTACCACGTCTCCAGCCGATACACCTCGCTAAAAGACTACGCGGGCATGATTACCTACGCCGGAACGCGGCCGGAACTTGCCGCCGAGACCATGAAAGTAACCGTCGGGGAACTCCGGCGGGAAGCCCAGGGCGTCGAGCCGGAAGAACTCTCCCGCGCCAAAACGCAACTCCGCAGCGCACTTGTAATGCAAGGCCAGTCCACCTCAGCCAGGGCAAACTCGCTGGCGACGGACTGGTATCACCTCGGCCGCCTGCGAAGTCTGGACGAACTGTCCGCTGCGATCCAGGCTGTTACCGAAGACGACGTGATGGACTATCTCAAGCAATACCCCGCCGGGAACTTCACCGTTTTGACCATAGGCCCGGAAGCGATCGACGTTCCCGCCGAAGCAGAAAGCGATTCATAAATGGAATTCAAGACAGCGACATTGGATAACGGTTTGCGGATTATCGCCGAGGTCAACCCGTCGGCGGCTTCGATGGCGGCGGGTTTTTTCGCCCGCACGGGCAGCCGGGACGAAACGCCCGAAATCGCCGGCGTCAGCCACTTCCTCGAACACATGGTCTTCAAGGGCACAGACCGGCGGTCGCCGATGGACGTCAACCAGGAGTTCGACCGGCTCGGCGCGCAGTACAACGCGTTCACCTCCGAGGAGAACACCGTCTACTACGCGTCGGTGCTGCCGGAGTTTCAGGCGGATATGCTCGACCTGCTGTGCGACATAATGAGGCCGGCTTTGCGTACCGAAGATTTCGACATGGAAAAAGGCGTCATCTGCGAAGAGATCGCCATGTACCAGGATCAGCCGCACTTCCGCTTGTACGATAATATCATGGCTAATCATTTTGCCGGCCATCCGCTGGGCAACTCGATTCTCGGCACGAACGAGTCGATTACCGCGATGAAGCGCGACGACATGCAGGCCTATTTCGACAGGCGATATTCGCCCACGAACGTTACGATGGTCGCTGTGGGCAATCTGGATTTCGACGCGCTGACGGCGAAGGTCGGCGCGATGTGCGACTCGTGGCGGGCGTTCGATACGGATCGGCCGGTGCGTCATTGCGACGGCTCGCGCGATAGCGGCGTAATTACCGACGCCAAGCTCGCGCGGCAGAATCTGGGATTGATGTCGGCAGCCCCGTCCTGCCAGGATGCCGACCGCTTTGCCGCGCAGGTGCTGGCGACGGTTCTGGGCGACGCGACGGGCAGCCGGCTGTACTACGCACTTATCGAGACAGCCCTTGCCGACGAAGCCCATACCAGCTATAGCCCAATGGACGGGACGGGCACGTTCGTAACGTTCCTATCCACCGCCCCGGCCGCCGCCGCCAAGGCGATGGGGATCGTCCACGACGAGTTCGCGAAATTTTTTGACGCAGGCCCGACTGAGGCTGAGCTTACCGCCGCCAAGAACAAGATCGCCTCCTCGGCGACGCTTCGTGGCGAGATTCCCATGGGCCGGCTGACCACCGTCGGGTTCGACTGGGTCTATCGCAACGAGTATCAAACGCTCGCCGAGCAGATCGAACAGCTATTCGCGGTCTCGGCTGATGACTTGCTTCGCGTCGGGCGGGCGTGCGACTTGAACAACCCAACCGTGCTGGCGTTGGGGCCATTGGGGAAACTGGAATAATGAGCGAATCCCCCGTAAAAGTTTCAGCCACTCTTAGCGGCAGGCGGGTAACCGTTGTCGGGCTGGGACGATTCGGGGGCGGCCTGGGCGTAACGCGATGGCTCTGCGGGCAGGGGGCAGCCGTTACCGTTTCCGACCGGGCGTCGCGGGATGAGCTTGCCGATTCCGTCGCGAAATTGGAAGGCTGCGACGTAAAGCTGCACCTGGGCGGGCATCGCGAAGAGGATTTTCTCGACGCGGACCTGCTGGTCGTAAACCCCGCCTTTCCCAAAGATCATCCCCTGCTGGCAGCCGCCGAAAAAGTCCGCGTGCCGCGAACCAGCGAGATTAACCTTTTTATCGAGCGGTGCGCCGCGCCGATTGTGGGCGTTACCGGCAGTGTGGGCAAGTCCACCACGACCGCCATGATCGGCTGCATATTGGCCCGGCGATTCACCACGCACGTCGGCGGGAATATCGGCAAGAGTCTGCTCGAAGATTTGCCCGCCATCAAGCCCGACCACGTCGTCGTGCTGGAGCTGTCGAGCTTCCAATTGGAAGACCTGCCCATTATCGGCATAAGCCCGCACGTGGCGCTCGTAACGAATCTCGTGCCCAATCATCTTGACCGGCACGGCACGATGGACATTTACGGCCGTGTGAAAAAGAACATTTTCCGATACCAGAAGCCCGGCGACGTGCTGATTCTGAACCATGGGGACGAAGAAGTGCGAACCTGGGCCGGTGAGGCGAAGGGCCGGGTGGAATTTTTCAACGACCCGGCTGCGGACGACGGTGAAAGTGAAATTCAAAAACCATTCGACCTGCTCGTGCCAGGCCTGCACAATCAAGCCAACGCCCAGGCTGCCTTCGCCGTCGCGAGGCAGTTCGACATTCCCCGTTACACCGCTGCCGAGGCGTTGAAGACTTTCGCCGGGCTACCGCATCGCATACAGTTCGTAACCGAGCAATCCGGCGTGCGATACTACAACGACAGCAAATGCACCACGCC
>JAIORC010000400.1 GCA_021108335.1 Phycisphaerae bacterium | reverse complement strand
CCATAAGACGGACGTCTGGGGCGACGCGTTGATCGCCCGGCCTGAAGGCCCAACCTACAAGAACATCGTGAATTACATACGTCCGATCATGTTCTGCGGCGATTATGTAACCCAGACCGGCGTTTATTATCTCGTTTTCGGTAAACCCGCCGGAACCACCGGCGGCGGCGATAGCGCGCTTCACGTTGCGGATGGCAGCGAAATAATAACCCGCCGTTTCAAAACCGGAAGAAGAACCACGTTTTATGTCGGCAAAGAAGGCGACGAATTATTCGGAAGCAACATCGAGCAATTAAAAGAACCGAAATTGTATAATAATTATCAACCGATTCTTATTTCTGAGTACACCGACAGGCAGGGAGTTGGCTATAACCAGGAATCTTTCGCGACTTATATCCCGGAAACGAAAAGTCTGGTCAGTTTTATTCGTCTTGCCGCACAGGCGAAGAAAGACGGGAAAAACGGGGAAACGCTTTTCAGAATCAAAGTAGCTAAACGCGGCTTGACAGTCGAAGGCAACCGTTTGGTCAAAGACGGTAAAACGTATATCGTGTTTCAGCCGGGAGCGAGTTACAAAGAACCATACCTGACCTACAACCTGAAGCTTTCAAAAAACAGCCCGGCTGTGGCCCATGTCGCGCGGCTCAATCAGCCGGCGGAGTGCAAGGATATCGCACTTGGTGAAAAACTTTTTACTAAAGAACGCAAGAAAGTTTGCGCATACTGGGATGGCCGTCTTGCCGAGGGCGCTCGTTTCGAGGTTCCCGAAAAACTTGCGATGGATGCGATGCGCAATCTCCTGATCCAGAACATATTCATGGGTTGGCGATACAGTATCGGAAACGCATACGAGAGATTCTATCCCAACGAGAGCGGCAAGCCAGTGACGATTCTTGCGGAATATGGATTCCAGAAAATCTGCCGCGATAATATGCAGTGCCGGCTGCCCATACAGTATCACAGAAAGAACCAACGGTTCTACGACGAAGGTGAAAAGATGCTTCTTGCCGCTCGTTATTATTTACTGAGTGGCGACCGGGCGTTTATTGAGAAAAATGAAAAAAAGTATACTTCGTTCATAACCGGTACTCTGGAGAAACGGAAAAAAGACCCAAATGGGCTTATGCATAAATGCACCTACTCCGGCGACATCCCGACACAAGGATATAGCCTTCATCACCAGGTGAGAACTTGGCGCGGCATACGCGATATGGCGATGATTTACGGCCTGCTTGGAATGAAGGAAAAGAGCCGCAAATTTTCCGAAGGTGCAAGCGAATACAAAGCCTCGCTCATCAAGGCGATAAATGCCTCGAAGGTGGAGATGAAAGACGGCTCGCTCTTTATCCCGACGGTACTGCTGGAATCGCGTAAGCCGTATAGCCCGATCACGAAAACCAAAATCGGCAGCTACTGGAACCTTGTTTCCAACTATGGCCTGAGCAGTGGTATTATTCCCATGCGTGGAAAGGATATGGGCAGGATACTGCATTATATGTTTAACCACGGCTCGCGATTCCTGGGGCTTACGCGGTTCAATTATTATCCCGTTCCCATAGGCTCCTGTCGCGAACGTGGCCTGCCGGGATATAAAACCACCGGGGCCGACAACGTCTACGGCGTGCTGGTGATTGACATGCTTGCAGCGCAGGACGAGGCAGACCAGATTGTCCTTTCTTTCTATGGAAAGCTCGCTCACGGCATGACCAGGGGAACTTTCATCGCAGGCGAAGGCGATTCCTTCGAGCCGGGAAAGCAGTACAGAAGCATGTACCTGCCTCCAAATTTAACGAACAATGCCCTGTTTTTGAAGATACTGCACGACATGCTTGTTTATTACCATGTGGATGAAGATGGCATGCCCGACGAGTTGTGGCTGGCGCATTTTACCCCCAGAGCGTGGCTTGAGGACGGGAAAGAAATCAGGGTCAGCAAGGCTCCGACCATGTTCGGTGAAATATCTTATCACATCAAGTCTCACCTGAAGCAGGGCCGCATTGAAGTGCAGATTCAGGCCCCTGCTCGCAGCCAGCCTAAAAGTTTTGTCCTGCGGCTGCGTACTCCACTGAAACGAAAAATCAAAACCGTCATGGTGAACGGAAAAATGAGCGACAAATTTAATCCCGAAAAGGAAACAATCGACCTGAGCGGAATTTCAGGCAAAATCAAACTGGAAGTTCGTTACGGAAAATAACGCCTGGTTTACCTGATAAGGGCTAAAACCCTCTACCGGACGAAGGGCGGGATTGCTTTACCGTAACAGTTCAGCCGTTTGTAAGAGGGTTTGATTGTTGGAAATCCAATCGTCATCAGCGCTCTTGCACCTTTATTTCAACGACTTTCGCGCCGGCGGAAATTTCCGTTTCTTTCCCATTCACGACGGCTTTGCTCTTACCGGATGCTCGTATTTTGAGGCTTGCGCCGGCGTTGGCTTCGACGACGATGGTATCCCGGCGATATTGCACGTCGCACTTTTTCAATACCTTGTCGGCCTCTACGACAATCCCGTTTTTGTCGGCGATTTTTTTGCCGCCGGCCAGGAAGGCACTGGTTAGTTCGCCTTCCGAGTTGTACCTGAGGCAGCAAGCCAAGCCGTCGGATGATATGCCCTCGCAGGCCATCGCCTTTGCTTTTACCCAACTCAGAACGAAATAATCCGTTCCCGTTTTTTCATGCTTCACCTTCACGCAGATAGCCTCGGTCGCGGCGAGGGCCTTGCCGTCGCTGCTGACGGCGAGAAGTTTCGTGGTAATCGGCGGCGGGGTACTCCTGCCGGGGTATGGATAGAGGACCATCGGCATGACCATCGGGAAAGTGCCTTCCCTTTGGTACTCGACGTACGGGGCCTTGGGCGTGTAGGATCGCGTAAATCCGATCCAGCCCTGCTTTTCGACGACCTTTACGCCTTTCGTCCCAGCCGGGTCCAGCAGGAGATTGCCGCGACTATAATTGCTATGCACGGTTTTGGCGGCCTTGTCGATAGTCAGAAGCGTGGGCGCGAAGTGGAACAGTTGTTTGACGCTGTGCTTTTTCGGCTTCGCTTGCGGCTTCATTTCGTCCAGCCGGTCAACCATAATCCAGTAATCCGGCTTGAGGAAGAATACCGACCGCAGTTGCTTCGCTCCGGCGTAATTTTGCAGCAGGCCTTGCGCGAGGTCGAAGTTCGCCGTGGTTATGAAGGTTTCGACTGTCGGGTTGGGCTTGGGTTTCCGTGGCTGCTCCTTGTTGTCGATCATGACAACGTTATGGGCTTCGGTGTGCAGGAGGTAGTTGCGTCGTGGTTTATCGTCGTAGCTTCCCATTCCCGCATCAGGGAGAAGCAGTTGCCCGTAGGCGTATACGTTTATCTGCAGGTGGTCCCAATGCGTATGCCCGCCGCCCCAGGGGGCGCAGTCGAACATCAGATACAGGTCGTCCCTGTCCCAGCCGGTTCGCATTATCACGTGCTTGGAATCCGGCAGGGCGATGGAGGTATAGGCGGGCTTTTTCGCCTTGAGATTGCGGAATTTTTTAATCGCGTCGTCGCCGAAAGTCATAAAATATGTCGGCGGAGGTTCCTTGTAGCCGCTGAGGAATTTGAAATCCGCCCGGCCGTATAATATAGCCCCTCTGAGCAA
>JAIORC010000305.1 GCA_021108335.1 Phycisphaerae bacterium | reverse complement strand
ACGTGGCGATACTGGAAGCGGCTGGCTCAATATAGGCGTGGGGCTCGGCCAAGGCTTTGTGAGTGCTTATGGTGGCTACAAGATAGCCAGCAGCTACTTCCCGCCACCAACGGGGACACCGGTACAATTTGCCGAGAGTCTTCAGGGCCGGAATCCATATGCAGGGGTTGACCGCTTCAGAAATATTACGCTCAAGGAAGGAACAACTATCTATGGCGGGGCTCCGGGCCAAAGTAACTATTATACGACAGCCAGCGGTCTCCAGCGTTCGGGAGGTAGCGCGTCGAATCTCTTCCGAGGACTGCAGGTGGAACGTAACGATCTTTTAGGCTATCGACCCGGCGTAACAGCTTACCGGGTCACACAGGACGTTCCTGCGGCATTTGGACGCGCGTTGGCAAATCCGCAGCACGGAACAGGCAAGCTTCCTCAGATTGTCCTTGAAAACTATAAGTCAGTTCTCCAGCCACTTTACTCGATACCATTAAAACCATGATTATAAAAACAACAGGACAACTCGTTTGTGGTGATCGCTTTATTGCTAAGCCCTTGATGTCAGAAGACGCTTTCCGGCGGTCGAAGTATGGTAGTAAATCGGAAGAGAACCCTATGGGTGAAAAATGGAAGATGTATCGCCTTCACGCCGAATCGGAAGATGGCTATTTTGGGGTTAATCTGTTCTTCCACAATGGAATGTTGCACGCATGCCATTTGAGTTTCGGTACCAAGGGTGAGTCATGGGCGGACTTCTCGGTCGAAAATGAACGAAAAAGGAAGGTTCATCATGACATGTTGTTGGCTAAGTGGCTAGGGGTACCACCATACGTTTACTCTTGGGGTGAGATCGAGTCTGTTCTCCATCCGAAAGACAATACTGCTTCGATCATCGTGAAGTATGCGATATCTGCATAATCCGAATACCCCGGGAACACAATACAGGTTTTGTGTTTGATATGGTGATTTTCAGGGTTACGATATTGGCGGCTTGGTTGAAGCCGTGGGAAAATTGAAAATCAAATAATCGAACCTACGCCACGCAGCAGCGGGTGTGGCGCGAGCCGTTCGTGAATTCCAGTGGGATTATCGCAACCGGCTGATCAACGTGACGGATCGCGACTCCGCCGGTGGGGCGGCTGTGCAGGTCGTCGAGTTTACCTACGACGCCATGGGCAATCGTATCGCGATGGTTGTCGATGCCGACGGCGACGGGGCGGCTGCCGGGCAGGCTACGTACTTCGTCTACGACGGCGATCACATAATTCTGGAATATACCGACAGCGGCTCCGGTGCGGAGTTGGCCTATCGTTACCTCCATGGGCCAGTGATCGACCAGGTACTCGCTGCCGAGGGCAGCAACGGCGAGGTGCTCTGGGCATTGACCGACCACCAGGGCAGCGTGCGGGATTTGATAAACTCAGCCGGCACGGTTGCCAACCACATCACGTACGACAGCTTCGGCAACATCACAGCCGAGTCCGACGCGGCGGTGGACTTCAGGTTCAGCTACACCGGCCGGGAGCTTGACGCCGCCACGGGGCTGTTCTACTACCGCGCCCGCTACTACGACGCAGCCGCCGGAAGATTCATCTCCGAAGACCCCGCCAGCTTCGACGCCGGAGACATGAACCTATACCGCTACGTAACCAACAACCCCATGACACTAACCGACCCCAGCGGCCTGTGCGGCTTTGGAGGGCTTGGGGTGTATGGGAGATATTACAGCCTTGATACAAAGTCGGCATCGGAGCAAGTGCGTCGTGATCAGCATGAAAGGTATTTGCAGGAGAGGCAAGAGGTTCTGGAGCTATTCAGAAGCCAAGAGGCGTACATGAACAGTTGGCAGCGTGAAATCTCGGAGGGAATGAGCGAGGCCATTATAGCACAGGCAAAAATGATATCAGGGATTACCACGTTGGAACTAATTATAAATATTTTTTCCGTATTTGATGAAGCGGAGGCCTATGAAAGAAATAAGGCGAAAGGTGGTCTTTCTAAAGCAATTGTCAATCGAATTCCATTAATGAATATGGCTCCGGTGATGGTGGAGGCTTTTACAGGCAAGAGTCAGAGTGGTTATACCTATGGCCAAAAATTGACACCTTTGGAGCATGGGAAATCTATTGCCTCGACTATCATATATTGGGCAGCGGTTGGATATGGAGCGACGCGAACACTTAAAGGTACAGGGCCAAAGTCAAGTGGGTCAACTAAACCAAACCCCAGTGTGCAAAAGGCAACTGTAGCAAAGAGTGGGCCAAAACCTGCACAGAATTTCAAGACACCGACAAACTCGCCACTGAAGCCGCAGATTCCTAAGAAATATGTTGCTGAACCTGGCGCTAGAGGAGGGACTATTTACCGAAAATCGGGAACCACGGGAAATGCTGATACTATTCGTGTTATGCCCTCGACAAAACAGTATCCCAATGGATACTGGCGGCAGTATAATTCCCATGGGCAGCCGATAAACCCGACGACAGGGAAACCAGGCCCGGCTCCCAGTACCCATGTTCCTTTGCCGCCCCCTTCGGGGTAGAAGGAGATTTACTATGTACGGTATCCCCCAAGATGTAAAAATGTCAGTTCTTGTTGGTAAGGAGGTGGCTCAGTTGTGCATTGGGCTTTACCAAGTTCAAGTGAACTTCGATGATGAGACTTCAATTTCTATCGAAGGTCGGTTTAACCACTTGACGAATGTTGCAATGGAGTTTCAATCGAATCAATTGGCGAGTACGGCAAAGACCATGGTGTCGTTACTTGGTACGAAGATTGTTGCGGTCGAACGAGAAGATGCCGATACAATGTTGTTTTCGTTCTCCAATGGGGAGTCGCTACGGTTATTCGATAGCAATCAAGATTGCGAATCCTTCCAAATTACTGGACGGGATATTGAGATTATAGTTTGATTTTAACAATCTGGCAATAGTCTGAATAACCAGAGGAGCGCAATACAGGTTTTGCGTTTGATATGGTGATTTTTAGGGTTATGATATTGGCGGCTTGGTTGAAGCCGTGGAAAAATTGAAAATTGAATAATCGAACCTACGCCACGCAGCAGCGGGTGTGGTGCGAGCTGTCCGCGAATTCCAGTGGGATTATCGCAATCGGCTGATCAGCGTGACGGATCGCGACTCCGCCGGCGGGGCGGCTGTTCAGGTCGTCGAGTTCACCTACGACGCCATGGGCAATCGAATCGCGATGGTTGTCGATGCCGACGGCGACGGGGCGGCTGCCGGGCAGGCTACGTACTTCGTCTACGACGGCGATCACATAATTCTGGAATATACCGATTGTGCATGCCGAAAAACTCATCCGGGACGAGAAATCGGAAAAACCGGATTGATGAAGAGAAAAAATCTGGCGGCGAAGCTGGAAGCCAACCGGTGGATCGGTTGGAAAAATGATGGGAATTGCCTGTTTTTCTGGATTGGCACAGACGGTGTTGGCGGCTTGGTTGAAGCCGTGGAAAAATTGAAAATCAAATAATCACACCTATGCCACGCGGCGGTAGGTGTGATGTAGGCCGTTGAGGATTGGCGTTGATACGATTTTGCCATCTCCCGGCGGCTCGACTTTTCGAGGAATCGGCGAGTTGCGGTTCAACGATAAATGTGGCCTGCTTTTGTGATAATAGTCAATGAACCG
>JAIORC010000139.1 GCA_021108335.1 Phycisphaerae bacterium | reverse complement strand
GTGAATCGATCTTTCATGGCTACACCGCAAAAAACGCGGTGTTTCCATGCCACCCAATATCGTGGGAATTTGCAATTGTCGGGCGGGTGGTTCTGCCGAAGGCAGGTTCCTGTTGTTCCCGGTTTCTGTTGTTCCTGGTTCCCGGTTCCTGGTTCCTGTTGTTCCTGGTTTCTGTTGTTCCTGGTTCCCGGTTCCTGGTTCCTGTTGTTCCTAGTTCCCGGTTCCTGGTTCCCGGTTCCCGTTGTTCCCCGTTCCTGTGTTACCTGGTGATTTTATCCCACCCTTCGTGGAGATTTTCCAGCATTCCAACGACTTTGCGAATAATCTCGGCGTCCTTCTTCACGTTGGCTGTATTCAACTGCCTGTCCATGAACAGGTACAACTGGCGAAGATTCCGCGAGACCTCCCCGTCCCCAGCCTCCATGTCCAGGGCACAATCCAGCTCCATAAGAATATCCTGCGCCCTGCGAATCCGCTCGCCTTTTCGCGCGAAATCGCCCTTCTCCAGGGCAGCGACAGCCTCCTTGAGAAACCGTATCGCCCCCTCGTAAAGCAACACGACAATTCGCCCAGGCGTCTGGGTAACTACCGCATTATTCTGATACGCATTGATTCCCGTCGCAGCCATGATTATTCAAACCTCCGTCAGGCCGGCTCCCTTAACTACTACTCTGGTTCGTCTGATACATATTCGAGTCAAGCTGGGCGAACAGAGCGGAGTACGCGCTGTACTGCCCATTCAACTGGGTCAACGCCGCCTCGAGCCGGGCGAACTTCTCCTGATACATTTGCTCTTTTACCTCCAGCCGGGCCTCCAATGTTTCCATCTTGTCGTCCAGATCGTCCATGGAGTTCTGATAGCTGTCCTGGCGGAGTTGCAGAGGGCCGTCCACGGAATCGAGCAATTCGTCGATAATGTCGTACATCGCCCCCGCGAAACCCTTCTGGAAGCGAACGTCGGAAGTCTGCGTACAGCTTGGCGTACCGTTCCAGATTACGTTCACGCTCAAGCCGGCTTCGTCGTAGCTCGTGCTGCCGGTAATGGTATTGCCGTCCACCGCAGCCGCCCGCCAGTCACCGGCGCCCTCGCCCTCATTGCGGAACCAGGCGGCGGTAATGTTGCCCGTGGCGTCGAAGTCCACCTTGACCTCATACAGTCCGGCTTTGGTCGTGCTCAGGGCGCTGTCGAAGTGGAAGTAGCTGTCCTCAGCCAACCCCCTGCCGTCCGCACCGATCAAAAATTCCACCGCCGCCGGGTCAGAATCCAATGCCTCGCCCAGCACACTGCTATCCAGCTCCAGATGCCCGTACCGGTCGATTTCGATCCCTATCTGGGCCAGCATCGCGAAGGCATCGTCGTCCGAATCAAAACCGGCAATTGTGGTTATCGCCAGGCTCTTGAGCGACGTCAGCCACGTACTTACAGTCGAATCGCCCTGGAGCAGACCGCCGTCGCCGGTGGACGCGTCGTAGCCGGTATACTCGTCAATGGTATCCACCAGGCTGTTGTAAGCGCTAACCATGCCGGTCAAATTTCCCGCCAGATTGGCATAGCTGTGCATTACGTTGACGGAGGCGGTGCCCGTACCGGTCAGCCTCAGCGTTACGTCGTCCAGCACATCCGTAATCGTATTCGAGCTGCTGGTCATCCAGGTGGCTGACGGATACCCGTCAACGCGATACTCGGCATCCTGGGTGGTCTGCGTTTCGAGAAAGTCGGCGGTGTCGAAGGCGTTAATCGTTGTCAGAGCATCGTTTATGGTAATATCGTAGTCGTCGCCGGTGCTGTTGCCGGCCAATACGAGATGCTGCTTGCCGTTATGCTGGATGATACTGGCCGTGATGCCCGGATTTTCGCTGTCATTGTTTATCAGGTCGCGAAGGTCAGCCAGGGTTGTATCCGCATCGGTATTTATCGTGCGGGTTACGCTGTCGTATGTGTAAACAAACGCCCCGGTGTTGACGTCCGTCCCGTTGGTGTTGGTCCAATTGTCCAGCTCGGTAATGCCGCTGCCGGTAACAGCCAACTCGCCAGCCCCGCGATGCTTGGCGGTGAATTTCAGCTCGTATGGGCCGGCGCCTTCGACGCTCACCGCATCGTAGCCGCTGGCTGACTGGGAGGCTACGTTGATCTTCGCCATCACCTCGTTCATCGTATAAGCCGTGCTGGCGTCGAAGGTTACCTCGATATCGTCCTCACCGCCGATGCTGAAAGTGTAAGTAGTATCGCTCGCTCCTACGGTAAACCAGGCTGCGTCGGCGTCGGCGACGGTGTCGTCGTTCAGGGATGTGGAAATGCTTCCGCCAGTGCCGACCTTGGTGGTGGTGTAGTCCGTCCCGACATCGTGCACCAGCCGATGCGAGGTAGCCAATTGATTCACGATGACGCTGTGCATGCCCTCCTGGGCACCCTGGCCGGCGGTTATGTCCACAATGTCCGTATCCGTAGTCGTCCAACTGATGGTGCGGAGATTCTCAACACTCTTCATCGACGAAGCCGCGCTCTTGAGCACGTTGAATTGCGTCTCGATGGCGTCGATGGCAGCCTGCTTCGACTCGTAATCCGCCTTCTGAGTCTGCATGCGGGCAAGCGGCTGATAATCCGCCGCGATCATGCCGGCGATTAACGTATCATAATCAATGCCGCTCAAAATACCGCCAAGTGCCAATGATGACATATTAAATCTCCTTCGTGGACAACTATGCCGCCGCTAAATCCCGTCAACCTTTATTGTCGAACCAAACCGCAGCCTCTTAAGGATTTTTTACGGGAATACTCCATCAAAACATAAGATATGCGCGCCCCTCGTGTGGGGTAAATGGGCATTTCGGACAAAATTCGCGTAAAAGGCGTCGAACCCCGCCAGAAATTAAAAAACCGCCGCAAAAACACCGAAATGTACAGCCCGCCGGGCATCGAAGGCCAGGCAATCTCAGCCCGCAGCCGTAATCAAGTCAAGCCGCAAGCCTGCACCCCCATTATCGAACCAAACAGCAAAAACTTTAACACCGAAAGACAAAAAAAGAACCCGAAGATGACAGTTACTGAGGCCTGTTCTGCGTGATGAGCCTATCCTGCGCCCGGATCGCGTTCCGACACGCTTCTATCATCTCCCTACGGTCGCAAGCGCCTTCGCGATCAGTGCCCGTCCACAGGTAGTTCAGTCGGATGGCATACCGTCCATCCCGCTCCGTGATGACCTCGATGTGAGGGTCTTTTCCCCACATGCCGAGACTAAAGGACTTGTACTCAAACACGTGGCAGCGTCTAGCCCCATCCCACTTCATGCGGACGGCGTCTCGGTGCAGATTCTCAACCATCACTGATTCACAACACAAAGGGTTTATGCCCGCGATGGTGAAACAGGCCACGTATTGTTCCCCAGCCGGCAGCGACTCGATAGGTTCCAGCGAACGCAAGGTCTCTTTCCCGTTCTGGGTGTATCGCCGCAGCCACCAGAACAGCTCGCCAACAACGTCTCTCTGATCCACTGACAGGTACGAGAACACCTCTGCGTAGCCCCGCTCTCCAACTGCCTTCTGGTAGCTCCAGAAGGCTTCGTCAGGGGAAGCAAACGTGCGTTGTGGAACATCAAGCGTGCGCGCGGAACACCCGCCAACGAGAGAAACCATCAGGAACCCAAGGAGAAGGAAACG
>JAIORC010000010.1 GCA_021108335.1 Phycisphaerae bacterium | reverse complement strand
TCAGCCGGGAAGACATCATCTGCATCTGCGGCTCATTTTATCTCGTCGGCGAGGCGAAGAAAATGCTGCAGAACAAAAAGAAATAAGCCCGCGACGTACAAAATCAGTGCGCTCGCGAATGAGAGATGCGGCAGATGGATTGGATAGTGGCCCGACGGTTCTGCCGAAGGCAGGCTTGCCCTCAGGTTCACCCACGCATGGACTAATTGTAACATCGTGGCTGTCGCTAACGCTCCCGCCACGGCACCTGCTAATAAGGCCCGAAACCGCGTAGCCTGTAGGTTATGCAACTCGTTTCCGACATATCCGCCTAGTAACGTAAGTTATGTTTCTTCTTCAGGAGAAAAAATACTTCGCCAAAGTCGTAAATGAGCTACAGCATCGAGACCAGCAATGCTCTTAAACTTGTCCTCGCCTTCCCGGAGGTTATTAAGCAATATTGTTCGATTAGCTTCTTCTGCTGCGACATCATACTCGCGCTTTTTGCGTTGGAGGTAATGTCGTAAGCATCTTAGTTTAGTTTCTCCCGTTGGAAACTCGATGCGAACGATACCGTGCTTGCGGCGTATGCTTTTGACTGTACCCTCACCGAATTTTTTAAAATTGGCGATATCGCCATCGAGCACACTCTGGCACTCGGCACAATTGCACACTTCAGCGTGAAATTTATCAGCATCGTCAAGCCATCCTGCTGCCCTAAATATCCTTAGGGCATCTCGATAACGAACTCTCGAATGTAACTGCGGTATGTAGTATTTCGCAATTGGAATCCCGCCTCCAACAGGGACAACTTCCCGGTATTCTCCAAATTCAGGCCCATGGGCAACTCCTGTTAGCACTCCGTTTCCAAGTGCGCCTGCGGCGAGTATTGAAAAATAGCCACCATGCAAATTCAAGACAAATCGTTCGCCGTTTTTTCTTAATCCACTTGCCAAAGCCAGCAATCCTCTAAGTTCAGTCTTGCTTGCTGTCTGCTCATCTAAAGCATCAACCCAAAACAAGAATCCATCAATATCCAATTTGGAATATCCTTCGATGATACGTCGTCTGGCCTCCGTATCGGTTACAATGCCTTGACTTACAACGATGGACGCGAAGCGTAGTGATTTTGAAGAATCTGTAAGTTCGCTGGCAATCAAGGCTGCATCAAGATTTTTCGGAAGCCAATCATCAAGAGTTGATTCCGTAAGATAAAAATATGGCGCAACGAGCGCATAAGGATGAAACTCTCTTTTATCATCATCAAGGTATTTCGCCACCTTGGACTTTACCATTTGCTCCTTCAGCTGATTCGACTGAAAGTCCAAACACTGCCGTACAAATTTACGTAATACTTTTTCATCCGAAAAATGCTCGGGGTTAATGGGAATTTTACCTACGTTAGAAGCAACAGGCTCGCCATATATTTCAGCCAATCTTCTTATAGATGATTTTGGTTCTCCTTCCTTGTTTAGAATCGCTTTGCAGCCATGTTGGAAGGCATGAGTTAAGGGGTCAATGATATACTGCATCCCAGCTGTTTTTTCGAGCAGGAAAGCTGCGAGTCCACCGGGAGCATGAGCGGCCATATTTGCATTGATAACAACCCCGTCGTAGGTTCCCTTTGCGGGATACTCAAAATGACGTTGCTCGGCAAATGTACCAAAAACCATCCAGTGTTCAATAGACATACTCAATCTTCCTCATCAGCGAGACTAATCGCTGGCGCTGGGGGCGCCAAATATTTTCGTTCCGACGCGGTAATTTTATCCATTCACAATGCCCATTGTTGGGGTAGCACAAAATCAATCCATATCCACACGTTTCGATTTCTGAAATGAGTGCATCGGAAACCGATTTCGTGGCGACAGCGATACAGATAAAGTCAGCTACTTGCTGGTGTGCAACGCACTGCTGTAAAGCGCGACGCCAATCTCGTACCTTGGCCTCTATAAATGTTACGCAATTCCCTCTCGTTGCAACAATGTCCGCGCTCTGTCCCATATTCGGAACTTCGTGGCGAACGCGATAATTCTCCGATACAAGTAAGTCAGTTACTCGTCGAACAACTTCACTTTCCTGGAAGTAATACCCGTCAGTTTGTTTGCTAGACAACATCCTCATAATCATCAAGTTTCCAAGAAGCTAATTGCACTGTGAATACAGTTGCCACCTGTATGATGACTAACCCGATGGATACACCAAGAACCCAACCACGGGTTATCGGCAATAGCCACGCTAAAAATACTCCGACTAAACCAAATACTATCGTAAGATAAAGGAGAAAATAAGCATATCTAATGATGCTTTCAAGAAAAGCGAGGCGATGATAAACCGTGAATACCCTGAGATTCTCCTCAGTATAGTCACCCACCAGATCAGCGTTTTCGTACCCATCACCTCGGAGAGGATCGTCCAGATTACGGGTATCATGAGCATGCTTTAACAACATAGCAAGTTTTATAGCCATTTTTTCTCTGAGACTATTTTGCTTCAGCTTTGCCCGATTGCGAAAATCCTGCTTGGATATCAGGAATATTTTAAAATAGGTCGTTACTCCACCTAACAAAATTGGTATCACCGCGGCAATAATTGCCATTAGTCCACCAACGTTCCCTACTGATATTTCAGCCAGTACCAAGAACTTGCTCCTTGATTGTTGAGCGAGTAGTCATGTTCTCATAGTTTTCATAAACATACTGAAGTAACGCTTGAAGCGGTACAATCGACGTCCGCTTCTTAAACTCCCTTAGCAGTTTTCGCTGTGGAGAAGAGAGGGTTTCATATAGTTGCTTTGCAAAATCACAGCCTTTTTCGGTCAAACGAAATGATTCCTCTTGATACTCAGAGATGGACTCATCGGATATGCTTGACCCAGATAAACTTAGCCATTCTTCCCACTCAGCCGCCGATTCTGGAAGCGTATTTTCTTCAACCTCGTTAGCCTCCACGAAACCTCTCAATGTGAAGAAGGTCAGGTCGTCATAAACATCCCGTGAAAAAGGCCCAAAGTTCCAAGGAAAAAACTCATAAAATTCATCTTCTGGTATGTCAGTCTCGTGCTTAAAATACGGTAACGCTTCTTCCTTAAAAAGAAAAAGCATCTTTACCAACCTTGTACGCCCAGTGATTGGCTCGTTGGAATTCTCTCCTCTGCCAGGTGAGTACAGCAATAACAGAAGAATATCCTTTCGATTGTCTATCGTTGTCATCAAGTTGCACTCCAGTCAATGCTTATTATACTAAACGAATCGTTAAAAATATTCAAAATAAACCTCGCTTTACCGAGCTTTTTTCCACGTCGCCATGTGTTTGCCACAGATTGTAGATTATGCAGCTTGCTGCATAACAAATTTCCGGTACATCTTTCCGTAATTCCCGTTATGCAGCAAGCTGCATAACCTACACACTGTTTCAGGATTGGCTTTGGATTATTTCCAGGGCGGTGCGGATTTTTGCTTCCTGCCGTTGGTTCAATTCCAGCGACCAGCTCAACATTCTCTCCAGTGCCCGAACGTCGAGCAGCTTTACTCCGGGTGGATGGGCGGCTGGCTTTGGGGTCGGCTGCCGGGTGGTCCGGCGGGTTGGCGGGCTGGCGGCCTTGCCGGCAGACTTGCGGGCGGTTTTCCCGGTCGGTTTAGGAGTGGTTTTCGCGGTTGTTTTCGGGGCGATTTCCCCAGTCGGTTTTGGAGTGG
>JAIORC010000070.1 GCA_021108335.1 Phycisphaerae bacterium | reverse complement strand
CCTAACATTCATAGGCGTATTGTTTATATACTGGGCTTTCATTGAAAAGGAATTTGGACTTATGCTAAAAAATCCGATTTTTCTCGTATCAGTCGCCTTTGTCATCTCGACCCTGCTGCCGCTTTTCCCGGCCCCTTCGGCCCAGGCAGCGCCACCGGAAATTAAAATCCCCCCCGAACTGGCTCAGACAAATCTCCTCAGCATGCACAAAAAACAAATTCAGGCACGGGTCAAATATTGGAAAGACCTCCTGACAAATACATCAAACCCCGACACCATCGTCAAAATACGCGCCGCGATGCTAGGCCGTAAAGATTACGGCCTCCTGTACGATAGCGTAATTTACCAAAACGCCTACGCCAAAGAATGCGCCAGCCAGATGATGGGCCTGCTGACCGGCAAAGCCATTCCGAAAACAAATTCCGACCAACTCAAAGATATAAAGCGGCTCAACGTCGCCATGATTCTTTCGAACATGCATCAGGAACCGACTCTGCCGGCAATGTACTACATGATCCGCAGCCACAATCAGGCACTGCGATATCTCGGCTGGAAAGGCCTGGTTGGCACACGAAAAATCCTGTTGCAGAGCGGCGGGGAAAACGTGGCAAAATTCATCGCGGTGGTAAAGGAAAACCTCCCGAAGGAAACCAATCCGCTGATACTCGAGCAAGCCTTTACCGTGATGAATTTCTCCGGCCCCGAAGCCGCCGTAATCAGCAATAATACCAGAAAAACCGTCCAGCAGGCATTTCTGCCCATCCTGCAAAAGGCATGGGATCATTACCGCCAGCTTCTCGAAGAGACTATCGCAAAGCCAGCCGACGACGACAAAAAGATCGATGGCGATGTGCTGGCTTTGGCACTTGCTAAAGGCGTCGACGCCCTCGCCGGCATCGGCAAAGACCTCAAAAATCCAAAAGATACCACCGCAATTCTGCAAATGACCCTGAACATGGCCGACAGCACCGCCAAGGCATACGACAAGACCATCGGAAAAGAAAAAGACAACAAGACCACCCAAGCCCTCGCCAGGCTGCTGCTGACGTGCGAAACCACAATGAACACTACCGCCAGCCTCACGCAAAAATATATTGACACGGCACTGAAGGTCAAAAATCCCGAAGAACGCGGGCCAGCCATTCGAAGCGCGGTCATTGTGCAGTGGGTGGACCAACTGAAAAAAGTCGGCGTCAAAGACGTTACGCCAATCAAAGCAGCCAAGAAAAAACCCGCCGCCAAACCGCCAGTAGCTCCGGTGGCTCCGGTCGCACCAGTAGCCCCAGTGGCACCAGTTGCACCGGTAGCACCGGCAAAGACACCCGCTAAAAAATAATATCCGCCATTGGCCAGGCAAATAGCCTCGGGACTTAACCCGGTGAAAGTGGGTAGGTTATGCAACTTGTTGCATAACAATTTTCCGGCACATCTCCCCGTAATTCCTGTTATGCAGCAAGCTGCATAGCCTACATTCTAACTGTGCCGTCGCCGTCGCCGGGCCTGCTTCAGCCAGCGTCTGCTGGGCAGTTCGGCAATGTCCCCTTTGAGAAATTCCGTCATGAATCGCTTCGACAAATCTTCCAACCCCGATAGCCGCTGCATCGCCTCTACGGCCAAAAGCCCCGAACTGCCGGGAATCGTATCAATTTCATTACCAGTATTCCGTTCCATGATTACCCCTTTCTTCATCACGGACAGCTTAACGTCCGAAAAGAGTCTTTATTGCCTGTAACGCCAACCCTTCCCCCCTATAGACGCTTGGGATGAGTAATTGTTTGAAAAAAAATCTTTCGATCCCAATATTTTTTCAAAATTTATCGGCGATTTTTCCGGTGGGCTGTCCGTGAGTGATTATTTTACCGGAGCAGCCTGGAGGATTTCTTCGGTGGAACTCAGGCCCAGACGCGTGCAGCCCTGGTCGAGATACCCGCAGGCGGCCTCGTAGCTGCGTATGCCACCCGATGCCTTGACGCCCATCGTATCGCCGACGGCCTGGACCATGATCGCGACCGCTTCGGGAGTGGCTGGGCCGTCGGCGAAACCGGTGGAAGTTTTCACGAAGTCCGCACCACCGGCGAGGGCGATTTGGCAGGCCTTTGCGATATGAGCCGGGCTGAGATAGCACGATTCGATAATGACCTTTACTATCACGTCGCCGGCTGCCTTCGCTTCGGCGACGACTGCCCGGATGTCCCGCAACACGAGGTCGTAATCGCCGGAGAAAAATTTGCCGACGTTCATCACCATGTCCAGTTCGGCAGCTCCGTCCGCGATGGCCAGCTTCGCTTCGAGGGCTTTGACATCGGGCCGGTTTGAACCGTGCGGAAATCCAATAACCGTAGACACCAGGACGCCGAAACCAGCCAACTGCTCCGCCGCCAGCACGACATCGGACGGGCGGACGCATACGCTTGCAACGCCACAATTTTTACCGAGCCGACAGGCGGCGACGATATCCGCATCCGTAAGGTTCGGCTTCAACGCGGCATGATCGATGGTTCCGGCAACTTGTTCTCTGGTCCACATATCTGAAAAACCTTAACGTCTAATGACCAATGTCTAATGTCTAAAAAAAACACCGCTGTGCGTCTATCTTTCCCCCAGGGGGCCACCCGACATCGTGGGAAATTGTTGGTGCGCCACCCAGGTATTTGGTTTGGGTGGCATGGCTTGCTTGCAAGCCATGTGTTTTTCGGCCCACATGGTGGCCTTCCCATGCCACTCACACCGTTTTCGCGGCGGCTAGGGATGGCCGCCGCGCGGGAATAAAAAAATCATTCTCGCGCCGTTCCTCCCCCAGGGGGCCACCCACGATTGTAGGGTGGGTCCTCCCGCCCACGCGAATACTAAATGCCAAGGTCGCTCTTGCTCAACAGCGCGTTGAATTCGAAGCCGGCGGCTTCGACGTTTTCCTGCGCGCCTTCCATTCGGTTCAGCGCGAATACCAGCCGCACGATGTTCGCGCCGGCAGCCTTGAGAGTCTCAGCAGCTTCCAGGGCTGCGCCGGCTGTCGTGCCGATGTCCTCGACCAGCAGAACGCGCTTGCCGGCGACCGGCGTGCCTTCGATCAGCTTCGCCGTACCGTAATCCTTCTTCGCCTTGCGGACGATCGCGAAGGGTTTGCCGCTGGCCATCGACGTAGCCGCCGCCAGCGAAACCGCGCCAAGCTCCGGCCCGGCGATAACGTCCACGTCGTCGGCATAGGCGGCGAACCGCTTGCCGAATTCCGCGAGAATATCCGGCTGGGCGGAAAAGAGGTACTTGTCGAGGTAATACTTGCTCCGCTTGCCGCTGCGAAGCACAAAATCTCCTTCGAGAAAGGCAGCTTCCTTCACGCGACGGGCCAATTCGGCGGTTTCCATACAATTTACTCCTTCTTATCGGTGTTTTGAATATTGAAGTTTTCGGATTTCGGTATTGTTTCGAATTTCGGATTTTTACGTCATGCACCCAGATAATCCCGGACAGCCTTGGCCAGTGTCCGCAGCATCCAGGCGCGTTTTTCGTCGTCGCATTCCAGCAGCGTAATCCTGAATCCGTCGCGGCGGCAGTAGAACCCGCTCAGCGGCACGACGCAAATGCCGGTGGCTCCCATGAGATAGTAGACAAATCGATAGTCGTTGGGAACATTTTCGACGAGTTGCTCTACCATCTGCTTGACCTGCGGGTTTTCGATGGGCAGTG
>JAIORC010000358.1 GCA_021108335.1 Phycisphaerae bacterium | reverse complement strand
CTATGCAGGTAAAATAACATGACATAGCCTCGGGATAATACTGCGACAATCAACACTTATTGCGCTTATAATATCCGACATACTTATTCATCTGCCCGATGTCCCTGCTGTTCAGTCTGCCTATTTTCAGGTCAACCAGCACAACGCAAGGGATACCTCGGTGGTATAAGACTATATCTAGGGGTTTAGGGAGCAATGGAACGTAAAACCCTGTTAAGCCACCTTGCCTCGCTTCAGTAGACGGGACACGGTTGCTGGATGGACGCTGAACAGTCTGGCGGCATCCGCTGCAGTCTTCTGCCCAGAATTAACCAAAAATTAGATGAAATCCTATGACAGATTTCATCCAAATGTTTAATTACACCCTATCATGCTTCTTTCTATGTGGTAGATTTCTATTTTTGAGATATATTGAGGAGTTGCCTGTATGCCTGTTTTTTTTGAGAAAGAACAACATGTCTTGATTCAGCTTGAGTCCGATGACGATTGGCAAAGTTTTTATAATAGCTGCGATGGGTATATTACACTGCAGAATTTTCAGATGATTTATGACTATCTAAAACAAACCGCAAAAACCGTTGTTATTGAGCAAGGCTATGTGGATGCCGACTACAGGGATACGTACTTTAATTTCTTCTCCCGAAAGTTTGCTCAGTATCCAAGTAAAACCATCCGTGCAAATTTCTTCATGGATAAAATTTCTCCCCGGATGTTGTTTCAACTTGATCGGTTTCAGGATGAATATATCGGTTTTATCGTGTTAAGGCCCAACCGTGTTGCAGCCATTGGCCGCACCATCCTTAATCCTGAAAAATTGTCTTTTGTCTCCGGGCATATTTGCGTTTCCGAGTATCCGGTACATATACTTGGTGCTAAGTTGATGGCAACAGGCTTTCCATATATGAGCCAAGACTCGGATGTGACAGTTTGCGCCCATGCCGCCTGTTGGATGATTTTTCGATATTTCAGCCAGCGATATAACAGATATTCTGAAAAATGGCCTTATGAGGTATCGCAGCTTACCAGGGATGTTTCAACCGGAAGGCTGGTTCCGTCAAAAGGGTTGACCGCCTATCAGGTAACCGAGATGTTCAGCAATTTCGGTTTTACACCTGAAATTTACATTCGTGGTCAACACCAGGATTTATTCGACAAGCTTCTCTATATGTATGTAGAGTCCGGCCTGCCAGTCGTTGCAGTTTTGACCGAGCACAGACATGCCATTACCATCATTGGACACCTATCGAATTTCAATATTTCTTTTCCTGGAACTCCGGAGTCAAGTGATGTTTATCTGTGCGGTTTCATCGCCAATGATGACAATTTTCTTCCCTACCATGGTGTAAGAAAAAATGATCCTGTGCCAGATGGATACTGGTCACGATTTAAGATGGAGGATATTGATACGTTCATTGTGCCGTTATATGAAAAGATCCACCTCTCAGCGGAACACATTGTGACGCTGTCAGAAGCAATCTTAACGGAAGAGACGCTGGGTTTAAATGCTCGGTCAAATCTGTTGAAATATGAGGATATTATCTCTCGGACATTTTTGACTTCATCGAAGTCTTTTAAGAAAAGGAGAAGAGGAGGTGCAGAACCAATTCCTGCAATATCACGCAGTAGGAAAATTTGATCTCTATTTTCCTGGGTGTATTCAATTAGATGGCGACACCACCTCTAATTTGTAGTAACATAGACCAACCGTTGCGGGAGGAGAAACTATAGCGGTGGGCTGAACGCCCATTTATTTATAAAGCGACTTTGAGGCGACTGTCGTCTCGTCTACTGCGTGATAGTGCAGGAATTGGTTCCGCACCTCAATAGGAGCTTAAAATGGAAATGGAAGAAATGGCCGAGACAACTACTGTTGTTTATTTTACTGTTCGAGGTAAAGAAGATTTTGAAAATGAGGGCTACCAACTTAAAACGGGACACTTTCTGCCATTTTGGCTCTATGGCAATTCCACAATCAAACAAAATCTGAGGAGTTGCTAACTGTTTGAATTTACAGACTGTCCCGCCTTACGTTGGTAGCCAAAATGAGTAAGCAAATGGTGAAGAAACTTATCCAAAAGTAGAAAGAGTTGGAGAAACCTCTCCAACATGTTCTGTTGAAGTACGTTTGCGTCTTTTAATTGGAAAGGGCTTCGTAAAACTGCTCCGTTTGGGAGTAATATTTGATAAACAAGGAGGGAACCTAATATGTTAGAAGACAAGTATATCGTTTTTCGCAGTAGCGGCATCATCGTGCCCACATTAGAGAATCTCAGTACAAGGGAGGTGGGTATAAGAACATATGAGCGGCCACCTGAGACACTCGAAATAGAAGAGGCTGTACTAACCAAGTCAGAGCGCTACGACCTTAGACGCGATCCTCGTACTCGAGCACTTGCCCCGTCCATGCCCATGAAGCTGATTGAACCAACAGAGGAAGAGGTTGTTAATGCTCCTTCCTCGTCGGCAACAACTTGGGGCGTTCAAGCAGTCCGTGCGCCCGACTCCAGCTTCGACGGTAGTGGTATTACAGTGGCAGTTCTTGACACGGGAATCGATCCGAACCATCCTGCGTTTACAGGAGTAGAGCTGGTGCGAAAAAATTTTACAACTGAAAATGATGACGACCAAAATAGTCACGGTACCCATTGCGCCGGTACAATCTTCGGTAAAGACATAGACGGTATCCATATTGGCATAGCACGCAATGTGAAGCGTGCTTTAATCGGTAAAGTGCTCGGTCAAGGCGGAGGATCATCTATAACAATTGCTCAGGCAATTCAGTGGGCGGTTAACGAAGGTGCCCACGTTATTTCGATGTCCCTGGGTATTGATTTCCCTGGTTACGTCGATTGGTTAGTCAATAACCGCGACCTAAACATAAATCCTGCCACCTCAATCGCATTGGAGGGCTATCGAGCTAACGTCAATCTTTTTACTGAACTTGCCCGCTTTGTACAGGCTCAAGGCGCATTTGGACAAGGAACCATGATCGTTGCAGCCGCTGGTAATGAGAGCAATCGTCCCACCTATGAGATCGCTGTGGCGCCACCAGCTGCTGGTACCGGCATTGTTGCGGTAGGTGCTCTTAGGGAAGGGATCAATGGTCTTTCCGTCGCTAGTTTTTCCAACAATCAGGTTAATATTTCTGCGCCGGGTGTAGGGGTGATTTCGGCGATCCCGGGCGGGGGGACAGGATCAAAGAGCGGAACCAGCATGGCCACACCCCATGTTGCCGGAGTTGCCGCATTGTGGGCGCAAAAGCAGCTCGATATGACGGGTCGAGTTGACAGCCAGACTCTTATGGCTCAGCTCATCGCAAGCGGAACCATGGTTCCCCTGGGTTCAGATGCGGAGGCAGAGGATGTTGGAACCGGTATTGTGCAGGCGCCGCTGAATTAAAATAGGTAGATGTTACACAGACATCTATCTGTGTGTTGAGACACAGACAGGAGTCTGACTCCGGAAAATCTAATGAAAGGGATAAGCAACATTGTGTTGCGACTTTAGTTATGTTGCTGGTTTTGGATATACTTTTCGTGGCGCATGATGCTGGAGAGGTCGAAGAATTTGTCTACCTTGATGGGACTCGAACAATTTGAAATTGAGCTTTAAGGAGATAAAATGCCTTCCTTTGAACCCATTTATATTGAAACCCATAAAAAGGGATTGCTTAAAAAAAAGATAAAAAAGGCACG
>JAIORC010000156.1 GCA_021108335.1 Phycisphaerae bacterium | reverse complement strand
TTTTTTAGCCGATTAGGCCACCACAAAAACGGCATTAGTGGTACAATGGGCCTGTAACGCCGATTTGGGAGGATGTTGCCATGAACGAGGCAATTATTCGTGAAAAGTTGCTGGAAATATCAGAAACCCTCGATTCTTACGAAGGCCTGGACACGGGTTCCGACGGGTTCTACGTCCCAGAGAAAAGCTCGCAGGTAGAAGCCGTCATCGACCACCTGCGAATGCAGATCAAATACCTGACGTTCGACCTGGAAGCCTCTCGGCGCGAAAATCTCTACCTCCGGCGTATGCTGGAAATACGCCCGCCCCAGCCCCGCGGCAAACAGGAAGACAACGAGCAGTAACAACAGGGAAAAACGGGAACCAGGAACTGGGAACCGGGGAAAAACCAGAAACCGGTAAAACGGGAAGCGGGTGGGTAGGTTTACAAAACCTCTTACTGTAACTATACAAGGGTGCCGTGGCGGGAAGCGCAGCGACAGCCACGACGTTACTGCAACTCTTCCATCTCACCGAACAGCGTCAAGTCGTTGGCGTCGGTTATTTTTATGGTTATGTATTGATCCGTAAGCGAACGCGGGCCGTCGAATATGACTATGTGGTCGCCGCGTGATCGGCCCATTAACTGCATCGAGTCCGCGGTTGCCGGGGCGGGCTGTTTGTCGCATCGCCGGCTTGGGCCTGTTACAAGCACCTCGACGGATCGCCCGACATAACTGCGGTGATGGGCCAGGCCGACTTCCCGCTGCACGGCGAGCAACTCGTTGTTGCGGTGTTTCTTGACCGCCTCCGGCACATCGTCCGCCAATTTTTTCGCAGCCTGCGTGCCGGGCCTCGGCGAATACTTGAAGACGAACGAATTCTTGTAACTCGTCCGGCGAATCAACTCAGCCGAGGCAAGATGGTCCTCCTCCGTCTCGCCGGGGAATCCCACGATAAAATCACCAGCGAAAACCACGTCGGGAACAATCTCGCGGGCGGCGTCTATCAGCGTGTCGTACTCGCCGCGGGTGTACTTGCGATTCATCGCCGCCAGCATCGCGTCCGAGCCGCTCTGGGGGGGCACGTGAATATACGGGCAGACGTTCGGCAGGTCGCGCATCGCTTCGAGAATGGGCCGGTCGAAATCCACGGGATGACTGGTAACAAACCTCAGCCGTCGCAGATCCGCGATGGGTGAAAGAAACTCCAGCAAATCGCCGAAACGCACGGCTGAATCGCCCTGACGGTAGCAATAGCTGTTGACGGTTTGGCCGATGAGGGTAATCTCGGAGCGCCCGGCTTCGACGAGTTTTTTGACTTCTTCATAGATAGGTTGCGGCGGACGGCTGTGCTCGGCGCCGCGGACGAACGGCACTATGCAATAGCTGCAGAACTTGTTGCAGCCACGCATTACGCGGACGAACGCCTGGGACGCACTGGGCGCAGCCAGCGGATTGCGCGTCCGGTCCACCTCTTCGAGCAATCGCTGGGCCTCCTGGTCGGGCGGCTCGGCCCGGCCCGGATCGCTGGCGATGTGCAGCTTCGCCGCCTTCCCGGCAGCGGCGGCTTCGATCAAACCCACCAGCCGATGCAATTGCCCCGGCGAGCAGATCAAATCCACGCAGGGACATCGCCGCCGCAGGTCCGCCTTGGCCCGCTGGGCCATGCAGCCGACTACGCCGACGATCAACTTCCTGCCGGCTGCCTTGGCCTTGGCGTCTCTGCCGATTCGGGAATAGACCTTCTGCTCGGCATGGTCGCGAACGGAGCAGGTATTGTACAGCACCACGTCGGCGGCGGCGCTGTCCGTCATAGTATGCCCGCCGACCCGCAACAACTCCGCGATCAGCTCGCTGTCCAGCCGATTCATCTGGCAGCCGAATGTCTCAAGATAAATGTTCATAAGAAGCGAGAATTCTACACGCAAACCGGAACAAACCAAATCTTTCCTGAGAATTTCGTTGAATTTTCGGGTTTGTTCTGTAGGTTAGTCCATTCACTTTTCAGCCTCCAAGGGGCAAAACCGAGCTGTGGGCGATCATCTCTCTATGTCTTTGGCTTTTATATTTGGATTAGGGAGAAGAGGTATTGCTGCACATGATTGATCTGATAATCAGACGTCAGAAGAACCTGAAAAACGAGCTGTTGTCCGGCTTGACCGTAATGCTGGCTTTGGTGCCGGAGGCGGTTGCGTTTGCGTTTGTCGCGGGTGTCGATCCGAAGGTGGGGCTTTGGGCGGCGTTTTTCGTAGGTTTTATCACTTCGCTGATTGGCGGCAGGCCGGGCATGATCTCCGGTGCCACCGGTGCGATGGCGGTGGTGATGACGGCGTTTGTGGTTCTTTACGGCTTGGAGTATCTCTTCGCGGCGGTGGTGCTTTGCGGGATTATCCAGATACTCTGCGGGGTCTTGAAGGTAGGCAAGTTTGTCCGCCTCCTGCCGCACCCGGTTATGCTCGGGTTTGTCAACGGCTTGGCGATTGTCATCGGCATGGCCCAGTTCGGCCAACTCAAGGAAAACCAGCATGTCGTCTACAACGCAGCCGCCGGCGTGTTTGAAATCGCCGGCCAATGGATGACTGGCACGACGCTGGCTATAACCGCGGGGCTGATCGTCCTGACGATGGGCATCATCAATTTCCTGCCCAGGCTCACCAAGGCTATCCCCGGTACGCTGGTGGCTATTATCGTGGTTACCCTGCTGGTTCAGCTTACGCCGATAGAGGCTGTTACGGTCAGCGATTTTGTCAAAACCAAAAACGCCGTCGCCCACGAAAAAAACCACAAAGCCGAGCTGTTCAAGCAGATCAAGGGCGACTTGAAAGTCTCGGAGGTAAAGGCCCGGGGCGAAGCCCTTGCCGCGGCGAACATGGAAATTCCCACAGCCGAGCAAACCCGCGAGGCAGGACGTTTCCAGATACCCAACATCCCGCTGAGCTTCAAGAGCCTGAGCATTATCCTGGGCTTGGCCCTTACGCTGGCAGCCATCGGACTTATCGAGTCGCTGATGACGCTGACGCTGATAGACGAGCTGACCGAAACCCGCGGCAACGGCAATCGCGAATGTATAGGCCAGGGTGTGGCGAATACCGTCGCGGGCCTGTTCGGCAGCATGGGCGGATGCGCGATGATCGGCCAATCCATGATTAACATCCGTTCCGGCGGGCGAAGCAGGCTTTCGGGTATAATCGCGGCGGTTTGCCTGCTGAGCGTCATCCTGTTTCCGCCGCTGTGGGAGTGCGTCGGCATGATCCCCGTCGCAGCCCTTATCGGCGTTATGTTTATCGTCGTCATCGCGACGTTCGAGTGGACGAGCCTGCGTCTGTGGAACCGGATTCCCAAGAGCGACCTGCTTGTCATCGTAGCGGTATCGGCGATGACTGTTATCTTCGACCTGGCCATCGCGGTCGCAGCCGGGGTTATCATCTCGGCCATAGTCTTCGCATGGAAAAAGTCCAAACAGATCAGCGCCAAGACCCGCGACGAGGACGGCATACGGACATACGTGTTGAGCGGCCCGCTGTTCTTCGGGGCGGTTACCAGCTTCAAAGATATTTTCAACCCAGCCGACGACCCCGACGAGGTCGTAGTCGAATTCCGCAACTGCCGCGTTTACGACCACTCCGCCCTGGAGGCGATCCACGCCGTCAGCGAGAAGTACCGTGCCCTGGGCAAGAATGCAAGGCTCAAACACCTCAGCAAAGAGTGTCAAACCCTGCTTAAAAACGCCGGCGACATCATCGAAGTCGACCTCGTAGACGACCCGGACTACCACATCGCC
>JAIORC010000168.1 GCA_021108335.1 Phycisphaerae bacterium | reverse complement strand
AGCTGGACGGCGATGGGCATTTATGGACTTATCACACGGGGAGCGGATGGCAGCAAATGACTACCACTGCTGTTAGTTTTTCCGCGGACGCCAACAGCGACAACGATTTTGAAGACACCGGAGATACGCTGAATGTTTACTCACTGCGGATTGTCGGAACCTACGGCACTACGCCCACATACGACGTGTATCTTTCTTCGTCAGCCAATTCTGCCACTCTGACGCAGATAGGCGATGATCTGGCGTATTACCAGAATGGCGCTCCGGGGTCGACCCAGACACCGATTGATGTAAAATTTGCAACCGGTGCCTCCACCGGCGACTACGCGATCGATGGCGTCAGCCTTACTCCCGAGCCGGCGACGATGGCGTTGCTGATGCTCGGTTTGCCGCTGGCCCTTCGCCGTAGACGGAAATAAACAAGAGTATTGCAATTGTCTTTTTCATCCTGTGTGTCGGGGCATGGCCGTTTCGTGCCCCGGCACACTACTCCTGCTTTTTGCGAGTGGGTAACAACCGAAGGTATTTTGTAGTACTGTGCTGGCTTGCGGTTTCTGTACCAGGAGTCGGCACTATGACTAGATGTCAAACACCAATCAATATAGGGCGATGGCGGCATGGTGTCTCGTCTGGCATAATCTCCTCCTTGTGTTCAGCCATTGAAATTCCCCTTCAAAGAAATCGAATCATCCGAATCCTGCAAAGTCTAATATCCCATGTCCATATCCTGTTGGAACGGATATACCTACAATACTCGACACTATCACGTAATAGATTTAGGATTGACAGAGTACTCATCTTGTGTTCCCGGATTATTATAAATAGAAAATTGAAAATTTTTCTTTTAAGATTGATGTAAGTCAAGGTGAGCATCCAAGCGAAATTTATAATTACATGGTCGAAACAATATTTGGCGTGGGTTTCTGTTAAACCGACGGTTACAATCACTATTTAGCGAAAGGGAACGAATTATGACTATGTTTTGTTATCAATGCGAGCAGACGGCCCAAGGTGCCGGGTGTACGAAAAAGGGTGTTTGCGGAAAAGATTCAGATGTAGCCGCCTTGCAGGATATGCTGGTGTTCGTAGCCAAGAGCCTGGCCAAATACACCCACCGCTTAAAAGGGTTCGGTGTTACTGATCGCCAGGCCAACGTATTTATTCTGGAGATGTTGTTTACGACGGTTACCAACGTTAACTTCGATCCAGCCAGGATAGAACAGATGCTCCACGAGGCCCGAAATGTAGCAGGGGGGTTGAAAGAGCGTTACGAGCAGGAATGCGAAAAAGCGGGCAAGGAACCAGAGGTTCTTTGCTGCAAAGATTGCCGCCTGGCTGATACTGTAGAAGGCCTGGTGGAAATGGCGGAGGCTTTTCGGATCGACAAGCGAAAGGCGGCGGACGGAGACGACGTTACGGGTCTGCAGGAACTGATTACATACGGGTTGAAGGGTTCTGCGGCCTACGCGGATCACGCGCAGATTCTCGGAGTTGTCGACGACGAAGTTTTTGCGACCTTCAATGAGATACTCGATTTCCTGGCTGAAAACCCCACCGACATAGGCGAATTGACGGCTATGGCGTTGAAGGTTGGCGAATTGAATCTCAAGGTCATGGAATTGCTCGACAGGGCCAACACGGGCACTTACGGGCATCCCGAGCCTACGGTTGTCCGCGTCACGCCGGTTGCCGGTAAGTGTATTGTCGTCTCCGGCCACGATCTCAAAGACCTTGAATCGCTGCTCAAGCAGACCGAGGGCAAGGGTATCAACGTTTATACGCACGGCGAAATGCTTCCGTGTCTGGCGTATCCCGAACTGAAGAAGTATAAGCACTTGGTGGGTAATTATGGTGGTGCGTGGCAGGATCAGCAGAAGGAATTCGACGCCTTTCCCGGTGCTGTTCTGATGACCACCAACTGCATCCAGAAACCGCGTGAAACCTACAAAGCCCGCATTTTCACGACGGGTCTGGTCGCCTGGCCGGGCGTTACGCATGTAACCAACGATGATTTTTCGCCGGCAATCGCCGCTGCGCTGGCGGCGGACGGATTTACCGAAGACGCCGAAGAAAAAACAATCACGACCGGATTCGCGCGCAACGCCGTTCTCAGCGTAGCCGATACGGTAATCGAGGCTGTCAAAGCGGGCAAGATACGTCGGTTTTTCCTTATCGGAGGGTGCGACGGAGCAAAGCCGGGCAGGAACTACTTCACCGAACTGGCGACGCAGGTTCCCGAAGATTGCGTAATCATGACGCTGGGGTGTGGAAAATATCGCTTCAATAAGCTGGATTTTGGCGATATTGGCGGAATCCCGCGATTGCTTGACCTTGGTCAGTGCAATGATTCCCACTCCGCAATCCAGATCGCCGTCGCGCTGGCTGATGCGTTCGAGTGTGGCGTAAACGATCTGCCCCTGTCGATTGTCCTGAGCTGGTACGAGCAGAAAGCCGTTACTGTTCTCCTGAGCCTGCTGCATCTGGGTATCAAGAACATTCGCATCGGCCCGTCGCTACCGGCATTTGTAACCCCGCCGGTACTTCAGGTACTCGTGGATAATTTCAACATCATGCCCGTTACAACCGCGCAGGATGACCTCAAGGCAATTTTCGGTTGAGTGATTTCCGGCTTGCTGTGCGTAAATGACTGGATTGTCGCCGATGGAGCCAATAAGCTCTTGGCATGAGCAGATTAATTCAATCTGGAATTATGTCCACCATGCGGGAGATGCCGCTTTTTTCCGCTATGGACGATTCTGGCCTGGAAAGGCTTCTCGGGGCATGTCCGACGAGGATTTTTCCTGCGGGTTCGCGGGTTTTGTCTCCGCTTGAGTGGGCGGAAAACTTTTATATCATCCTGGCTGGTAAGGTTAAGATATATCAGCTTTCGCCCAAGGGGGACGAGCAGATTCTGCACCTTTACGGACCGGGGCATACATTCGGAGAAGCCGCCATGTGGGCGGGTATCCGCTATCCCGCGTATGCGGAAGTGCTCACCGAAACAATCCTGCTATCCATAACCAGAAAGACGCTGAAAAATCTCATCGAGGGCAATGCGGAACTGGCTATGGCGATGCTGGCGGGAATGTCGTCCAAGCTGCGGGAGTTTAACCTTTTGATCGAGAAACTGGCTCTCAAGGAAGTACCCGCCCGCCTGGCCGGCGTCCTGCTGGAACTGTCAGAACAGACCGGTGGAAATACCATTCGCCTCAAACAGACAAAACGCGAACTGGCTGCCCAACGCTAAGCCGCACCCTCAAAAAACTCAAAACCGCGAAAATAATCGAAGTCAAAGGCTCCGATATCAAAATCATCAATCCCAACGCCCTGGCCGATCTCGCCGAAAGTTGACCCCTCCGCCTTGCCTGCAAAAAATTTTCAAATTTGCTCGTTCTCGCGACGAAAGCAATTTTTAGAGGTTCCTTTAAAAAAACTTTATTTTTCTGCAACCAATCCGCTTCATCTGTGTCAAAAGTAATATGAAGCGTTTTCAATCAATGACTTATCAATGGGAAAGGAACATGTCATGAAACGAGTAATTGGACTGACGATCGTTATTATGCTTATGCCGTTTGTTTTGTTTGCCGAACCGGATGCACCTCCGCTGGCGGCGAAAGAAACGAAGAAGCCGGTAACAGTAACAATACCTGGCATGGGCAAACTCGCGGTTACTGGGCCTTTCGTTCATAAAAACCTGACGTTTTTCGTATTTCATGATCCGGCCCAACCGCAGGAGGAACCGGATTACATCACTCTGGCGGCGGGAACCAAAGCCGGCCTGGTCAAGATATCCGAAGATAAAAGCGCACA
>JAIORC010000329.1 GCA_021108335.1 Phycisphaerae bacterium | reverse complement strand
CCGGGTGCCATGCTTCTGCTTGCAGAAGCATGTTTTTCAACTACGCGACTGAAAGGAATTTTCCGTCGTTTACAGCGTTTCCGGTGAGATTGTCCTTTGCCAATATCCATGTGAAAAGTATGCGGTAACGAACATGCTTCTGCAAGCAGAAGCATGGCACCCAGCATATGGTTGAAGATATAGTTTGTCGCGGTTACGCGTTCGATTTATCCACGCCGCCGAAGCGGCGGTCTCGGTTGGCGTATGTCTGGATGGCTTTGTGGAGGTCGGCGTTGGTGAAGTCCGGCCAGTATGTATCGGTAACGTAAAACTCGGAATACGAAACCTGCCACAGCAGAAAATTGCTGATTCGCATTTCACCGGCGGTTCGGATCAGCAGGTCCGGGTCCGGTATGCCGACGGTGTCCAGGGCGTCGGCGAAGGCGTTTTCGTCGATGTCTTCGGGCGTCATGCCGCCGGCGCCTACTTTTTCAGCCAGTTTGCGGGCAGCCTGGACTATCTCGGATCGGCTGCCGTAATTCAGCGCCAGGCAGAGGAACATGCCCGTGTTGGTCGACGAAATACGCACCGATTCATCAAGTTCGCTGAGGGCGACCTCCGGCAGGTCTTCCCGGATGCCGAGGTGGCGGAGGCGGATGTTATTGTCCATCACCGTCTCGCGTTCCTCGATGAGATACTGGGCGTAGATGTGCATCAGGGCGTCGATTTCCTCTTGCGGCCGCGACCAGTTCTGCTGGCTGAAGCTGTAGAGCGTGAGATTTTTCAGTCCCAGGCGGGCGGCTTCGGTAACGATTCCCCGCACGACGGTTGCGCCTTCCTGATGGCCCATGGGTCGGGGCAGGCCGCGTTTGCGCGCCCATCGCCCGTTGCCGTCCATAATGATGGCTATCGATTCCGGGAAGCGTTCGTCGGGTACGCCGATTGCCGCGCGGGCGGCGGCGATTTCATCCGGCGTAGGCGCTGGCATCAGGATAACCCTTCGATATTGGACTGGTAGCTGATGGTCTGCTCGCGGTCCGGGCCGATGCTGACTATGCCGACGGGTCTGCCGATAAGCTCGCTGACCCGCTTGACGTAGTTTTGCGCGTTGACGGGCAGGTCTTCGAAGTTGCGGCAGCCGGTGATATCTTCCTGCCAGCCGGGCAGAGTCTCGTAAACGCACTGAACCTTGCCCAGTATCGCCGGATCGAAGTCTTCGACTTTCTTGCCGTCATACAGATAGCCGGTGCAGATTTTGATTTCGTCCAGGCCGGTCAGCACGTCCAGCAGCATCAACGCCAATTCATCCACGCCGGACAGATCGGCGGTGTATTTGACGACCATTGTGTCCAGCCAGCCGCAGCGGCGGGGGCGCCCGGTCGTCGTGCCGAATTCGTTACCAGCCTGGCGGATGGTCTCACCGATTTCATTATCCTGTTCGGTGGGGAAAGGCCCAGCCCCGACGCGAGTGGTATAGGCCTTCATGATACCGACGACCTGACCGACCGAGCTTGGCGGGACGCCCGCCCCAGCCGGCACGCCGCAGGCGCTGACCGACGAACTGGTTACGAACGGATATGTGCCGTGGTCGATGTCCAGCATGCTGCCCTGGCCGCCCTCGAAGAGAACCCGCCGTCCGTCCGTGGAGGCCTTGCGGAGCATCGCGCCGGTATTTTGGATCATCGGGGCAAGCTCGCGCCCCAGTTTGACGTATTGCTCGACCATGGCTGAGAGATCCATCGGCTCGGCGTCGTAGAGTACGCTGAACATGCGGTTCTTGATGTTGCCGATGAGGCGAATCTTCAGCGTCAGTGCGTTCTCGTCGACCAATTCGCCTACGCGGATGGCGGTGGATCGGTTGGCTTTGTCGGAATAGCAAGGCCCGATGCCCCTTGCAGTAGTGCCGATTTTCCGCGAACCGAGTTGCTTCTCGGAAAGCAGGTCCTGCAATTTGTGCCACGGCATGACGACCTGGGCGGTGTTGCTGATGGAGAGGTTCTCCGGGCCGACTTTCACGCCGCGCTTCCGGAGAGCCTGCATTTCCAGCATCGCGACGTCCGGGTCGAAGGCGACGCCGTTGCCGATGATGTTCATGACGTTCTCGTGCAGAATGCCGCAGGGGATCAAGTGCAGGGCGAATTTCTCGTCGCCGACTTTGACGGTGTGCCCGGCGTTGGCTCCGCCGCAATAACGGGCTACGTATTTACTCGCGTCGGCAATCGCGTCCACGACCTTGCCCTTGCCCTCGTCGCCCCATTGCAGGCCCACTACCGTTACGTTGTTCGATTTCATCTGATATTTTCTCCTGAAAGGAATCCCCATACAGAATAGCTACTGAAAGTGGGGTGTCAAGCAGAGAACTGTCGCCGCGAGGCCGTTAATACAACGAACTTGAGAAAAAGGGGGGAATTTTGTATAATGCAGGCGTAATTCAGGAGAAGTATATTGGTTCAGAATCATCAAAAAGCAGGTTTGCTGGGCGTGGGTTTCGACAATGACGACGGTCATGTGCGGGTAACTCGTGGGGAAAATTTCCACCTGGTGGGAGGCTCTCAGGAAACTCACGAGGTCATGCAGGAGCAGTGCATCAAGTTCAACGAGAAGCTGTCAGATCGCGGCAAGCAACTGGAAGAGCTGGAAAAGAAAGAATTTGTCGAACTGGCCGAGGAATGCCAGATGAATATAGTCGTTCCAGCGAAAAAAAAGACGGATAACGACACGAATAATTAGGGATATTACCACGCGGGAGTTTTTGTAGGCCGGGTCTTGACCCGGCGTTTTTATGGTAGGTAAAAAACAATAACTGGAGTGCAAGAAAGCATACTTCTACAAGCAGAAGCATGGCACCCGACAATTTAGAAAAACATCATGGACTATTTTAACTACAAAGACGGAAATTTATATTGCGAGGATGTGCCGGTAGCCGAGATCGCCCGGCAGGTCGGAACGCCGGCATACATCTACTCCGCCAATACGCTGCGGGAGCATTATCGCAGGGTGGCCGAGGCCTTCAGCGAACTGGATACGACCATTTGCTATTCGATCAAGACGCTGGGGAACCTGAGTATATTGGAATTGCTGCGGGACGAAGGCAGCGGATTCGATGTCGTCAGCGGCGGCGAGCTGGCAAGGGCGATGGCTATCGGGGCTGACCCGAAAACGATCGTCTACGCAGGTGTGGGCAAGACCGACGCGGAAATCCGCGAGGCCCTGGCGGCGGGCATCGGCTGGTTTAACATCGAAAGCGAAGAGGAATTCGAGAATCTTTCGCGGCTGGCCGGGCAGGCGGGCGTCAAGGCCAGGGCGGCTTTGCGGATTAACCCCGACATTTACGATCCCAAGACCCACGCGTATACCATCACCGGCAAGAAGGAAACGAAGTTCGGCGTGGATATCGACCGGGCGGACGAGTTCTTCGAACGGTTCGGCCGCGACGCCAACATTACGCTGGACAGCATCCATTTGCACATCGGCTCGCCAATCTATTCCGCCCAGCCTTACGTAGACGCACTGAATCGCGTGCTGGAATTCATCGAAACTCTGCGGGGCAAAGGGTTTGTGATAAACGTGCTGGACCTCGGCGGCGGTTTTGCCGCGGATTACGAGCAAGGCAAAAGCCCCTCGGCTGCGGATTACGCCAGCCAAATCGTCCCGCTGCTGAAGGGCAGGGGGTTGAAGTTGATTCTCGAACCAGGCCGGCACATCGCCTGCAACGGCGGAATTCTGCTGGCCCGCGTGCTGTATACCAAAGCCGGCGGCGAGAAGCGGTTTGTTATCGTCGATGCGGCGATGACGGATCTGCTTCGGCCTGCCCTGTACCAGGCGGAACATTTCATATATCCCGCTGCCCTGGCCGATGGCGTGGAGACGCCGCCGCGACGGCTTGATTACGCACCGGCTGACGGTAAGAAGGTGGACGTGGTGGGCGGTGTCTGCGAAAGCAGCGACGTGTTAGGCTACGGCCGA
>JAIORC010000249.1 GCA_021108335.1 Phycisphaerae bacterium | reverse complement strand
TTATAATTGCCCGGAGCGGTTTTCGCCAGCAGGTTATTCCGCCGGGAAGAGCGACGTGTGCGACATAAATTGGTGGCGGTCGATCAGGCGGCACGTTGGAGGTTCCAGTAGGCTTTCCATTGTTGGCTGTTATCAAGGGCGGCCAGGGCCATCATTGATTCGACATTATCGGAATCCCAACGCATCCCAGCACCCTTGACTCGATGCGTCAACGTCCCACACTGTGATTCCGTCGGGCCCGAACCGCAATCGTAGCCTTGCTCGCGGAAGTGCGGGTAGTCCGTCTTCGACGAGCGAGGCTCCACATACCCTCGCAATGCCTCCAACGCCTCACGACGCTCCTGCGTATGTCGCCGAACATACGGCGATAGCCGATGCAGCATCACCAGCGAACCATGCTCCCACGTCGCATCCAGCATTTTCCTCTGCCAGTCCTTCGCCTTCGGGGTACTCTCCCCATACACCGCATGGCTGGCTTCCACGATATGCTCCTTGAAGTGATACCAGTCCAGAATGTTCGCTCCCAACATCGGAAGGTTCAACTGGTACTGGCGGTCGATCCACTTCGCCCCGTCAGCCACCGAGTAGCTGAACTTCGCCTCGCCAAGTTTCACTTTTCGGCCCTCACGACGCATCATCTTGCCCAATTCGTTGCAATCGCCCATCGTAGCCGCCACGTGCGTCTTAGACTTACTCTGGTTGTAAAACGTCAACACCTTGGCCTCTTTATATTCACCGTCAGCCCCCTTCTTGGGGCGACCGCGATTACGCGTCGAACGACGGTTCTCCGCCTTACGCCTGGTGGCCTCCGTCTGGCGACGCCTGGCCTTCTGTGTTTCGGGAACCACAGGAACAAACACTCCGTCTGTACCGGTAACCATCACACCGTCGGTGCAATCCTTCGCCGTAAACGTCGCCGCAATCAAACCGGACCGTTGAACGCGAATCACTACCTTACCTTCGGCCTCAACAACACGACGAATCCGATCCTCGCTCAATGTCAACTGAGCCGTACGCTTCAACGAACGAGACACATTGGCAAAGGAACTGTCCAGCGATTCCAGAGAGCACATCTCGCGAACGCCAGGACTGACACTGTGCTGCTTAATGCCAAGCCAGTGGTCTGCCGGACGAACCGAACCTGCCTGCCTGGACCAATACACCGTCCGCTCAATCGTCACCGGACCGTTGACTGTCAGATGCGTTACCGACTTGCTTCCCTTGTTGCGGAGACCTTTGAGCCGAGGGGGAAAAAGCCTCCTGCCTGGCTTGCAAGAGGCTGATGGCCTTCTCATAGGCCTGTTGTCTGAATTGCCCGTGGGCGTCTCGAACCGGTTCTTCACTGTCGGCGATGATCCGCCCCGCCTTGGCGGTGTTCATCGCCGCTGCCATTTTCTCCGCCAAGACATCAATATCTCCCGCCAACATAGCCTTAATCTCTTCCGCCGTAACCTTTGCGCCATCCATGACTTATCTCCAAATCGCACCATTGCGATAAGTCATTATAATACAAGGCTTTACGTCGCGCCATCAAAAAATGTCGCACACAAGAGCGACCCAGAAAAAAATGTCGGGTGCCATGCTTCTGCTTGCAGAAGCATGCGGTAAAAAAACGCGTCGGGTGGCATGGCGACACCGAAGGGGTCGCCATGAAAGATAGATACACGATGGCGGATGGGTGTTTGGGTTTGGGTTTGGGTGGCATGGCTTGCTTGCAAGCCATGTGTTTTTCGTCCCGCGATGAGGAATGTCGCAGAAATTGTGAATCGATCTTTTCCCCAGGGGACCACCCGACATCGTGGGAAATTGTCGGGTGCCCCCCAGGGGGCGGTAAAAAAAAGCGTGGGTGCCGTGGCGGGAAGCGCAGCGACAGCCACGAATGATAGATACTCAATGGCGAATGAATGTTTAGTGGTTTTGAGGAAAAATGTCGCAGAAATTGTGAGTCGATCTTTTCCCCAGGGGACCACCCGACATCGTGGGAAATTGTCCCTCGCCAATTTTCGCCAGCAGGTATCTTGGCATTTATACCGCGGGCGGTTACGATAATATCTGGAAACGGTGAAACAAGCTTCCGACGGAAACGTTAATCTCTACCTGAACAGGTCTTAACGCATTGGAGTTGCCGTGAAATGGATTCGTAGCATTCTGCTGATTGTCGTGGGCGTATCGGCGGGGCTGTGCGTTGCGGGGGCAGCCGACACCAAACCCAAGTCCAAACCCGCCCCCCCTGCCGCTGCCAAGCCGACCTACGTTGCCGTGTTTGAATTCGCCACCGTCGGAGAGAAAAAAGGCAATTCGCAGGTCATGCGAGCCAAAAGCTTCGGCTATCAGCTTGCCGACAGCGTGCGGCTGAAACTCCGCAAGCAGGGCAAAGGCTGGAAGGTCATAGATCGGCTGACCACCGATGAAGCCGCCGGGGCTATGGGGCTGGACACGCCGCCGGCAACGCTGAAGAAAATCCTTGCCGATAAGCTCGGCGCGCATATCGGGCTGTTCGGGACGGTCCAGCAACTCGACGGCACGGTGCGGGCGGAGATCGCCTGCATCGACCTGCGTAAAGGCGACAAGCCGCTATGGACGAAGGTTTTCAGCGACGGCAGCGCCCGGGCGCGTGCGGTTATCGCTGCCGGGATCGTCGAGGCGGTTACCGGCAAGGCCCTCTGGAAGCCGCCGGAATACGGCGACGAACCGGAACCGACTCGCAAGCAGCTCGGCAAGCCGCTCAACGTCAACGGGAGTTTCGACGCGGGCGCTAAAGGCTGGGACGCGGCGGACAACGTCAGCACGTTCATCGAAGCCGGCCCCAAAGGCCGCGGCAAGGTGCTTCGCGTTCGGACGGACCTGAAGCGCGACCCGTGGCTGGCTTATCGCAAAGCCCTCCGCAAAGGCCTCGCCTCCCCCGCCAAGCCGCCGAAGATCGCCACCGATACAAGCTACGGCTGCGTCGGCGGGCTGGAGGGCGTGCACTATCGCAGCCGGTGGATCAAGGCTACGCCAGGCCGGCGATATTGGCTGCTCGCCGACGTGATGAGCAGCAACGCCAAGCCGGGCATATTCTTCCCGAAGGTGTTCGTCAAGGGCTTCCGGCGGACGAAGCACGCGATGGACGGCATGCCGGAAAGCTCGCTGGCGAAGCTGGGCATGACGCCGAAACAATTCGCCGACCTGCCGGAAGAAAAGCGCAAAGCCCTCATCGAAGCCGACGCGAAAACCAATCCCATGCTCTACGTCCGCGAATGCTACCGCTGGTATCTCGCCTGCCGCTGCAAAAAAGGCGAGTGGGGTCATTTCGCAGCCCCCTTCCCGCCGCGCGGCGGCCTGCCTAAAAACGTGGAATACCTGCAAATACAGATATATTCATACTGGCCGCCCGGCACATACCTCTGGGACAACGTCCACCTCTACACCGACCCAAAGCAAAAAGCCCCCCTGCCGGAACAAAAGGCACGAACCGAAAATTTCGGCAAAACCAGTAAACCGTAGGCCGGAGCAAGACAATAGGAAATGAGAACTGGAACCGGGTGCCATGCTTCTGCTTGCAGAAGCATGCGGTAAGAAAACACATTGGGTGGCATGGTCAGCGGCAAAGCCGATGGCCATGAAAGATAGATACACGATGGCAAATTGCTACGAGGAAGAATGTCGTAGAAATTGTGAATCGATCTTTCATGGCTATCCCGCAAAAAACGCGGGCTAACCATGCCACCCAATATCGTGGGAAGTTGCAATCTACCACACAACACCGGGTGCCATGCTTCTGCTTGCAGAAGCATGGTGTGTCGCGATTCATCATGGCGACCCAAACATCTGGATATGGGTGTCGCGGCGGCCTGGGAAGGCCGCCGCGCGGGAATGAAAAATAACCACCATACTACTGCTACTGATATGTCGGCAGCATGTCTCCGTGTGCTTCGATCAGGTCGTCGCATAGGCTGCGTATCTGGTCGATGGTCAACTCGGCTGCGGTGTGCGGATCCAGCATCG
>JAIORC010000037.1 GCA_021108335.1 Phycisphaerae bacterium | reverse complement strand
TCTTTCATGGCCATCGGCTTCGCCGCTGACCATGCCACCCGACATCGTGGGAAATAGCAAAGTTTTTGGCAAGCCCATCCACCGGCGTTTTACCAATCGAACGTGCCGCTCCAAGCTGCTTTGGCGGCGGCGAGGGTTATGTCTATCGCTTTGCCGATTACGATTCTGCCGCTGTCCGTTACCGTACCGACCTCGCCGACTGGCACTTTGCCCATGGCTGCGAGGAACGCGTCCTTATTACCCGGTTCAACCTCGACCAGGAATCGTCCCGCCGACTCGCCGAAGAGCTTCGCGAATTCGCTTACCTGTCCGTCAGCGGGCACGTTATCCAGCGACAGTTCCACGCCAAGCCCACCCGCGAAGGCCATCTCGGCAGCCGCTACGGCAAGGCCGCCTTCGGATAGGTCGTGGCAGCTCCGCACAAGCCCCGCCCCGATAGCATTTTGCATCGCCCGGAATGTCGTAATGTTGGCAGCAGCGTCCACCGGCGGCACGTCGTTGCCTGTCTCCAACCCGCACGCACGCAGATAATGACAGCCACCCAGCTCGCCGCGCGTCAAACCAACGAGCATCAACAGATTGCCCGGAGTTTTCGCGTCGGACGTTACGCACTTCGTTACGTCGTCGGCTACGCTGAACGCCGAGATCAGCAGCGTCGGCGGAATCGCGATAGTCTCGCCGGCGTCGGTCTTGAACTCGTTATTCAGCGAGTCCTTGCCGCTGACGAACGGTGTGCCGTAGGCAATCGCCGCATCGTAGCAGGCCTTGGCTGCCTGAACCAGCGCGCCCATGCGGTCGGGCTTGTCGCAGTTGCCCCAGCAGAAATTGTCCAGAATCGCCGTGCGATCCAGGTTTCCGCCGACGGCTACGAGGTTCCGCAATGCTTCGTCCACCGCGTGCATCGCCGACTGGTACGGATCCAGGTCGCCCAACGTCGGGTTCATGCCGCAGGAAATCACCACGCCTTTGTCGCTGCCGTAGATCGGGCGGACGGCGGCAGCGTTGCCCGGGCCGTCTTCGGTCGCGCCGACGAGCGGCTTGATTACGCTGCCGCCCTGCACCTCGTGGTCGTACTGGCGGATAATCCATTCCTTGCCGGCAACGTTCGGGCTGGCCAGGATTTGCAGCAGTTCGTCGCTATAATTTTCCTTCGTCGGCGGTGCGGGCGTCGCTTTTGGCGTGAAGTCCCACAGCGCTTCCTTGGTCGGGCGGGGCAGGCCATCATGTAAAAAATCCATGTCCAGCTCGCCGACAAGCGTATCTTCATAGAACAGCCGCAGTTTCGCGTCGTCCACGCCGAAATGCCCGATAACCGTCGCCTCGACGTCCTCGTCGGCGAAAATTTTCAACGCCCGCTCGATGTTCTCCTGCGGGACAGCCAGCACCATCCGCTCCTGGGCCTCGGATATCCAGATTTCCGGGTAGCTCAGGCCGGCGTATTTCAGCGGCACGCGGTCGAGGTGAACCTCCGCCCCGATCCTTTCGCCCATTTCGCCGACGCTGCTGCTAAGCCCGCCTGCGCCGCAATCGGTGATGGCGTTATAAAGCCCGGCGTCGCGGGCCTGCATTAACGTGTCGAGCACCTTCTTTTCGGTGATGGCGTTGCCGATCTGCACGGCGTGGGAAAATTCTGTCTCGTGCTCGTGCGTCAGCTCGCCGGAGCTGAACGTCGCCCCGTGTATACCGTCCCGCCCCGTCCGCCCGCCGACACAGATAATCGCGTCGCCCGGCTTGGCCCAGCGCTTGGTGCACTTGTCCTTCGGCATCATCGCCACCGTGCCGCAGAAAACCAGCGGATTGCCGATGTAGCGGTCGTCGAAATAAACCGCACCGTTGACCGTGGGAATCCCCATCCGATTACCGTAATCCCGCACGCCCGACACCACGCCGCGCATCACCCGCCGCGGATGCAGCACGCCCGTCGGCACGTCAGTAAGCGGCATTTCCGTGTCGCCGAAGCAGAAAACGTCGGTGTTCGCGATAGGCCGAGCGCCCAGGCCCGTGCCCATCGGGTCTCGCACGACCCCGCCGATACCAGTCATCGACCCGCCGTACGGCTCGATGGCTGAGGGGTGATTGTGCGTCTCCACCTTGAAGCAGACGGCGTTGTCGTCGTCGAACTCGATTACGCCGGCATCGTCCTCGAAAACGTTGAGGCACCACGGCTTATTCAAATCCATCGTAGCCTTGAACACCGTATTCTTCAGCAGGTTGGGAATTTCCTCGACGACTTCGCCGGCGTTGTTCTTGACGCACACATCGCTGCGGAAAGTCTTATGGCCGCAGTGTTCGCTCCACGTCTGAGCAAGCATTTCCAACTCCACGTCGCGGGCATCACGGCCGATCTTGCGGTAATATTCCTGAATCGTCCGCATCTCCGTGAGGTTCAGGAACATGTCGCCGTCCTTGCTGAGCTTCTCCAGCTCGGCGTCGGACAAATCGCGAATAGCCACCTCGGCTATGTCCAATTCGTACTTGTGGGCCACAGGCTCTGCCGGCGTGTGCGTCTCGAAATACGAATCCTCGATAACCGCGTTAGCCAGCAGCCGCTTGGCGATAGTCTGGCAATCGGCATCGGTAACGTCGCCGTCAAGTTCATACCGTCGGCCGGTCTGGATGGAGTCGATTTTTATGCCCATCTCCGCGACAGCCCCCTCGGCGGACTTGGCTACGGGGTCCATAACGCCCGGCTGAAGGTGAACTTCTATCACCTTCAGCGAAGTCTCGGCCTCGCCGAGGCGGTAGGTCTCAGCAACCGGATCCGCCAGCAGCTCAGCGGCGATGCGCTGGGCTGGGGCTTTCGCGTCCGAACTATCCGAAAAATCTCCGGCGATGAAGAACAGCCGGGCGGATCGCACCGCTGTAACCGTCTCAATTCCGAGTTCCTTGATATGCGTGAACACGCCGTCGGCATGCGGGTCGCCGAATCCGTCTTTCGGCCAAATCTCTATTCGATGAACCATGGCTCCGTCCTGTGTAAAAGAAGTTGCAAGAAAGCGGCATTGTAACGTCATCCCCCGGCTGGGGCAATCCCATACAACTCACCGAAAAATCGTTATGCAACGAATAGCCGGGTGCCCCCAGGGGGTTCGTTACGGATTCCTTCACGGCGACTTTTTCGGCGTCGCCATGCCAGCCGCCGGCCAAAAAACATCGTATATATTCAGATCCGCCGTTGATTCCTGTGAAAGATACTCGAATTTCTTCAATCCGTTATTCCAATGGTAAAACGACTCTTCTTTTTTGCTTACGTCTTTACGGTTTTCATCGCTTGAAGTAAATTCTATTTCATGAACAAATTTAATTCTTCCGCCGGCACCGATAGTTTCCCTGGTGGAAATGTGCAAATCAACAAATCCATTGCCATCGAAAATATAATTCATCAGGAATTTATATTTCAAAACGGGACTGCATCTTTCAGGGCCTACGTAAACCCAAAGTTTTTCCCAAATGGAATAACCGGACCCACCTCCCAATTTATACGAAAACACCACAAATTTGCTGTTTTTTATGGTTTTAATCGCATAGCTCGCCTCAGACAAGTCAGCCGCAAACAACACCACGCACTTTTCGCCAGAGGTTGACACTAACACATAATCTTTTGCCCCTGCCAGAGATGCCTCTACCAGATAAATTTTACTTTTTGCATCTACGATATTCTCAGAAACCGCGCAGTATTTAAACTTAGCCAGAAAAGGCCATTTCGTATCTCGAAAATATTCATGCTCTCCTTTTTTTAACTTATTGACCAGAAACTGCAATTGCGCAGGAGTGCCGATTTTTTCCCGGCCGGGATCAGGAGCACATGCGCCTACCATAAAGCACGCGACAAGAATCAGAGATTTCAGTAATTCTCTATTACGCATGAAATTTTATCCTTTCGACAGGCGGCATGGCATTGGGCGGTACAGGTTTGTAACCCCCTTGGGGCAAGCCTGTACAATTTCCCACGATATCGGGTGGCATGGAAACACCGCGTTTTTTGCGGTGTAGCCATGAAA
>JAIORC010000395.1 GCA_021108335.1 Phycisphaerae bacterium | reverse complement strand
CGTTGCGATACCGGGCCACCGGCGCGATGTCGCACCGATACCTCATGCTGCCGGCTGCCCTGATGGCGGGGTTCGGCGCTGCCGGGTTGGTGTCGCTGGTGCGAATTGGGATTATGTCCCTCAAACGCCGCCAGCCTTCCCTGGCCCGATATGTGCTGCCGGCTGTGGTGGTCGGGCTGTCGCTGGGGCTGCTGCTCCACGCCGCCAGGCCGCTGCACGGAAACAAAAAATATGTGAAGGAAGCCGGCCTGTGGCTGGCTGGACAAACCGGCCCGGACGATCTGGTGCTGATAGACCATAACTATATCAAATACTACAGCCGGGCGAACTGCCGCTTCCTTTACGAATCGCACTGGCGCAAGGCGATCGCGGAAAACAAAGCCGCCTCCAGGCACCAATTCATCGAGAACCTGCTGCGGCAAAACGAGCAGCCGATTACCTTCATCGCGATAACGGAAAAGCTCGCCACCAATGCCGCCCCAGACGCAGTCGCAGCCGAATCGCCCTTCCCCGGCTATGTCAAAGTCCGGCAGTTTCGCCAACGAAAGAAAAAAAAGGCCTGCACGATCCACATTTATCACCGGGAAAGCAACCGCAAATAGCAAACCCCGTGCTGTAAAACCGGGGCCGTGGTGGGAGCGAAGTAACAGTTTTTTGTAGGCCGGGTCTTGACCCGGCAATTGCATGGTACATGCAACAAGTTCGTCCAATTCGGATAGGCCACGGTAAAAAACGCGTTTTCCCAAGAACGTATTATCGAAGGGGATTTCCATAAAAGAAAGCTGCGCTTTCTTTTCGCCGGGTCAAGACCCGGCCCCCAAGGGGCAGGCCTACAAAAACGGGTAAAAACAGGCAACGGAAATACCGAAAAACACATGGTTTGCGTTATCGCCGTAAAAAAACTCCTTTCCCTGACGGCCAGGCTATATAATATCTAATGTTGGTAATCCTTCACGGACATTGAACAGGGAGAAAAATCATGAACGTCATCCGTCAAAACGCCACGCCGGGATTGGGAAAAATCACACGAGTACTTCTTGCCGCCATGTGCCTGCTACTGTTCGGCTGCGGGCAGGCTGTCGCGCAACAACGCCGCGATGCCGAACAACAACGCCGCGTGCTGGTCAAATGTAGCTTCGAAAAGGACGCCGACAGGGTGGGGTGCTGGAATTATCAACGATTGAAGTTCTTTGTCGGAGCCTATGCGGAAGCTGCAAAAGATGCCGGCAAAAACAGTTACGGGTTTCTTGCGTTTGATGGGGACTTATTTATGGTTGATTTGTCCCGCAAGGCTGACAAGTCAATGGATATGATGTTTCCGTACATCTTCCGCGGCGACGAGAAGATGCCACTGGATTTTACCTGCCGGAACGGGCTGGCACTACTGAACGGCGAGGTGGTTTGTGTCGATCTGAAAAACCCCGCTGCCGTAAAATGGCTGTCATCAAAACAACCCCATGCAAAGCTGAAAACCGTTCGCACACTCCTGCTCAGCGACGATGCGGTAGTGGATGTGCCTGCGCTACAACGCCTGGCTGGACAGGGCATAATGGTCAGCCTCAAAAGCCCGCCCAGGGTCAGCAAGGCAGCCAAGGCCATCCCATTAAAGTCTGTATTCAAAGCCGATACCGAATTGGCAAAGGCGCTGATTGCCGCCAAACCGGCAGGGCTTATGATTGATGCGAAAATTCCCGAAAAAGTTATTATGCAACTTCCCGGCCTCACGCATCTGGTAATCACCGGGCCGAAAATCCCCAATCTATCGAAGCTGGAGAATCTCCGGTTCCTGGGGTTTTTCTTCACCGGCGACAAACCCTCATCCCTGGCACCACTGGCAAAGCTGACGCAGTTGCAAGGCCTGATATTGGGAGACTGCAAACAGGTCTCGGACTTCTCGCCTCTACAGAAACTTGAGCGGCTCAGGAGCCTCACCATCGTTACAGAGTACGGCCTGAAGAATCTCGAATTCCTTGCCGGAATGTCGGATTTGCGTAGTTTGTGCCTGAGGTTTACATGCGACAAAGACAAAAACAAACTTAAGAGCATTGCTCCGCTCGCGAAGCTGAGCAACCTTTCGGAACTCTACATTAGTCCAATTACACCGGCGGTCAAAGACCTAAGCCCGCTGAAGAAACTCAAGAACCTCAGGGTACTCATAGTCGATGAGAGCAGCCTCAAGGAACGCAAGGCGGAATACGACGAGATTCGCAAGGCGTTGCCGGAATGCCGGATTGTCGGGTTCTGCATGGGTTCGGTGTGGATACTGGCGGTGATTCCGGCTGCGATGGTGGCGGGGCTGTTGTGGCGGCGACGTCGGCGTGCGGCGGGGAAGGTCGCGTGACAATCGCGCGAAGCAGTCGGCTGCCTGATGCGGTGGCGTTTGCGGTCGGGATGGCGATTTTCGGGCTGTGTGCTCATCGCCCCGAATTGCTTCTGCCCCGGCTGGCCGGTGTCGCCATAGCGGGATTGGCCGTCGCGCGAACCCTGGCTGTCTGCCCACAGCCGACGGCGCTACTCGGCCTGACCAGACCCGGCTGGCGTTGCCTGCCGCTCCTCCTGCCGACGATAACCCTGGGAGTTGCCCTGGCGATGCTATATCGCGGGGTGCAGCGGCAGACGATTCTGCCCGACTACCTGACGTGGTTCTGCGTGCTGTCGGCGTGTATCGGGGCTTGCGAGGAGATCGCATATCGCGGTTTCGTGCAGGGAAGCCTGCGGAAGTATGGCCTGCTGGTTGCGTGCGCCGGCGGCGCGATTGCCCACGCCGTTTACAAGTGCAGCCTGTTCGTCCTGCCGGACGTCGACGTCCAAGCCGACCTGCTATGGCTGGGCGGTTTGACGGTGGTCGTCGGTTTTGTCTTCGGGCTGATGCGGGAAAGGCTCGGCGGGGTACTGTTTCCGGCGATGGCCCACGCAGCATTCGACGTGATAACCTACGGCGACCTCGAATCAATGCCCTGGTGGGTAGGACTCCGCTAGGCTGGAGGCCGGGTGCCCTACAGGCTTCATTAATCCGAATTTCCCGATTGTCCCGTCCCTGGGGAGTTTTCGGCAACAGGCGCAGTCAATGTTTTTCCCGTTCCGTATGTGCCCCACTGATCACGGTGCTCAAACCGTACCGTCACTTTATCCTGACAAATCATAGCGTTTTTTACCGCTACCACCCTGCTTCTGCATGAAGGTAATAATTCGCACTGACCAGATTCAAGAAATTCTTTTATATGAATTCTTTTTTCACCTAATGGCCCGAAGACAATTACACCGTCTCTTGCAAGATCAAAGCGAATTGGTCTTTTAGAGTCATTGTACAGGCTTAAGTCAAGGCCAGATGTAGTTCGAACCGCGTCGACCCGTGGCAGTTGCAACGCTTGCCCAGTATCCCCTTTCACGGGCGATGACAAGACTTTGCTGCTTGCTCTTTCTGCCTCTAGCCGATGTCTAACTCTAACCTTTGCTTTCCCACGTTCAAGCCCCATGTATATTGTCGCAATAGCAATGATAGTGAGCAAAACAACCACAAGAATGAAAATCAGATTTTTTTTCTTCTGTTGTTTTGTATTATTCGCGTGGTCCATACACACAACCCCATTTCCACCACATTATGTACCTGGCCCCTACGATGTTCGCACGTTCCCACGAGCCAACCGCGTGGGTGCAAGCACCTACGCTACAGGCTGACGCCATTTTCGCGGCGGCCAGGGATGGCCGCCTCGCTACAGATTTAATCCTTCATGGCGACCCCTGCGGTGTCGCCATGCCACCCAATGCGTTTTCTTACCGCATGCTTCTGCAAGCAGAAGCGTGGCACCCTATTCAATCGAACTGCATCATGCTTCTACCGGTACGGTTTTCCTTTTGGTCAGCAGGGACACTACCACCAGGGTTGCGAAGCTCAGCGGGATCGAGAAGATTCCGGGGTTGTTGAACGGCATGAGGGCGTCCTGCCGATCCAGGCCGTATCGCTCGAACATCGCCGGCGACAGGAGAATCAATCCGACCGCCGTGATAATGCCCACCGTAATGGAGGCTGCGATGCCCTTGGAGGTCG
>JAIORC010000196.1 GCA_021108335.1 Phycisphaerae bacterium | reverse complement strand
GGACATCATTTTCACCAACGGCTGCCAGAATTCGCCCACGCATACGATAGGCCGGGGCCGGGCGAGCTTCTTGCAGGCCAGCTCCCAAACCGTCGCCAGTTCCAGCAGCGTACCGGTCGCACCGGGCAAAACGACGTATCCGCCGCCGCCGAGTTCGACCAGCGTTTCCAGCCGTTCGTGATGGCTGGCGGTCTGGATGGTCCGGTCGATGTAACGGTTGGCGGCGGTTTTCCATATCTCGCAGGTAACGCCCACGGTATCACCGCCGGCCTCCTTCGCCCCGTGTGCCGACGCCTCCATCGTTCCGCCGTATCCGCCATTGGCTACGGTATATCCAAGCTCCGCCAGCGTTCTGCCGGCTGCCCGGGCGATGGCGTAGGCTTCGCTGCCGGCGGCGGGGTCATTGGAGCCGAAAACCGAAATGGTAGTGATATTTCCCGTAGCCATCAATCCATCATCCGTTCTGCCGCGTGTAATTCAGCAATCCGCCGGCTGCGAGAATCTTCCGTTGTCGTGGTGCGAGACTCACGTTGCAGGTGAAATCGACGTCCTTGGTGGTGTTCTTGACGGTAATTGTCTCGGCGGATTCGATGGCTTCGTCCAGGCCGACGATGACAAGTTCGTCGCCGGCGTCGATGCGGTCGTAATCGGCTGGGTCGGCGAAGGTCAGCGGCAGGATCGCGAAATTCACGAGGTTCGCCTGGTGAATCCGCTCGATTGCTTTGGCCAGCACGACCCGCACGCCGAGATACATCGGGCAGAGTGCGGCGTGCTCGCGGCTTGAGCCTTGGCCGTAGCTGTCGCCGGCGACGATAATCCCGGGAACTCCCCGCTGTTTCAGGGCAAGGGCGCGGTCGGCGAAAGTAGGCTGGCCGTCTTCGTTGAAACAGTTGAAGACGTATTTCGCGTATTCGGGCACGTTCGAGCGATATTTCAGCAGTGCGCCGGCGGGCATTATGTGGTCGGTGGTGATTTTATCTTCCGCATGCAGCAGTACCTCGCCGGTCAGTTCGTCGCTGGGCACTTCGCCGCTGGGCGGCTTGACGATGGTCGAACCGCGGACGATTTCGACAGCCTCGGCCTGCTCCGGCGGTAACGGCGGCTGAATCATGCAGTCGTCCACGTCGAATTGCGACGGCATATCGATTTGCGGGCAGGCGATGTTCTGGGCGTCGGTCAATGTTCGCGGGTCGGTCATTTCGCCCGTAAGTGCTGCTGCGATAGCGGTTTCCGGCGACACGAGGTAGACGCTGTCATTTTTCGTGCCGGTTCGTCCGGCGAAGTTGCGGTTGAAGGTTCTCAGGCTCAGGACGCCTTCTGCGGGGCTGAACCCCTGGCCGATGCAAGGCCCGCAGGACGACTCGATTATCCGCGCACCGGCGGCGATCATATCGCCCAGCGCGCCGTTTCGGCTTAGCATTGTCAAAACCTGCTTGCTGCCCGGCGCGATGCCGAGTTCCACGTCCGGGTGGACGGTTCTGCCTTTGATGGCCGCGGCGACGAGCATGAGATCCTGGTAACTACTGTTGGTGCAAGAACCTATAATCACCTGCCGCACCTTCGCGCCGGCCAGTTCGACAACAGTTTTGATGTTGTCCGGGCTGGGCGAACCGCTGGCCAGCGGCTCAAGCGTCGAAAGATCGATAACGACATGGCCGAAGGTTACCTCCACCATGCCCTCGCCGTCAGGGGCGGATACCGACACGTCTGTGCAGTAAGTCTTTATATTCTCGATAGTTGCGGCGTCTTTCTCCGCGTGCAGTTTTTTGGTAATCGGCCCGTACACAACTCCTTCGTCGGCGGTCAGCGGCGTGAATTGGTCGGCCCGGCCTTGGGCTGCGAGGAATTTTTCCGTCTGCTCGTCGGCGGGGAATATGCTGGTGGTTACGCCCAGCTCCGCGCCCATGTTGGTGCAGGTGGCCCTTGCCGGGGCCGGCAGAGTCGCTACGCCCTCGCCGAAATATTCGACCATGCAGCCGACGTTGCCCCGTGTCGTCAAAATACTCAATAACCGCAGGATAATATCCTTCGCGGCGACCCACGGGGGCAGTTTGCCCTTCAATTCCACGCCGATAACCCGCGGGCAAGTGGTGTAAAATGCCCCGCCGCCCATGGCGACGGCTACGTCCAGCCCGCCGGCGCCGATGGCGATACTACCAATGCCGCCGCCGGTAGGCGTATGGCTGTCGGAACCAAGCATCGTTCTGCCGGGCCTGGCAAACCGCTCGAAGTGTACCTGGTGGCAGATTCCGTTGCCCGGCCTGCTGAAAAATACGCCCAGACGTTTGGCGATAGACTGGAGATACAGGTGGTCGTTGTGGTTTTCCGGGCCGAACTGGGCCATGTTGTGGTCAACGTAGCTGACGGAGGTTTCCGTTTTCACGCGCGGAATATCCATCGCTTCGAGCAACAGGAAGGCTGTCGTGCCCGTGGCGTCCTGCGTGAGAGTCTGATCGATCCGGATTCCGATTTCGCTGCCGGGTCTCATTTCGCCGTCCACGAGATGCCCGGAGAGGATTTTTTCCACAATTGTCTTGGCCATATGCTGTAACTCCTTTATAATACTGAAAATACGAATAGCTTTTTGTTCTGCCCCACGGTTATCTGCAGTATGCGGGAGAATAATTCCCCGCATCAGTGTTGTTGTGGTGTCGGTATTTGGTTAAAAATTTTCCGGAATCAGCCGGGAAACTTGTTTTGGGTACTTTTCAGAACTCATAAGTTATTGTAAAATACCAATAGTGTAACGGGAGCATAACAAAGTGGGTTGTAAACGCAATCCCGAAGTTATGTTATTTCGGCGTTTTGCATTTTTTTTATATGTGATATTTAATGGGTGCGGTAGCAACAATTGGTAAACAGGATTGCATATTTTGTCGATTTTGTGTATCCTATCAGGGTATGAAAGTTGCTTGATGTTGAAGCAGCTATTCTTCTGGGTAATTTAGGCTGAATAATGAGCATCAGGATTGTCTGTGACTGTGGCCATGCGTGTGAACTCGATGATAAGTTTGCCGGTAAAGAAACCACATGCCCCGAATGTGGTGCATTGCTCGTAGTTCCCGGTGAAGTTGATGCGGGGAAATCTATGTCCTCCAGCGAATCTCATTCCAGCTATAAGCGTATCAAGTTCATGTGCGTTTGCGGCAAGGAGTTCAACGAAGATATCAAACATGCAGGGCGTACTGTTCGCTGCATCTCCTGCAAGCGGACAATCCGTATTCCGCAGGCCAAGTCTCGTATTATCGCCACGATGTCCCCCACGCTCTTGACGGACGATATGATCGACAGCAAGGGGCGTATCAAATTCGAGTGCGAATGTGGCAAAAAATTCCGGGTTTCCATGCGTCATGCCGGGAAAAAAGCCAACTGCCCGGATTGTAAGCGCACGTTCCTCGTTCCCGGCACGTCCGGGGATAAATCCCGTGTAGCCACGCTGGTTCAATCCGGCTCTCAGTCCAAGTCCCATGAATCTGAACTTGACATGCTTGCTCTGGCTATGGATATTTCGCCAAGCGAGGAAGAGACCGAGACGCTCCTGCCCCAGGCGCAGGCCACGTCGGAAGTTGCTCCGATGGATAAGGAGGCCCAAGAGGAGCTGGAACGTCTGCGTGCCGAGGCTGCCGAAGCCACCAAACGCGCCGAAGAAGAGCAACGGGCCAGACGTGCCGCCGAAGAAGCCGCCGCCGCAACCGCCGCCAAGCTCCAGGCCGAACAGCTAGCCCTTGCCGAAGCCGAGCGAAAAGCCCGGCATGAAGCAGAGGAAGCCGCACGCAAGGTACAGGAAGAATTGGACCTCTTGCGAAAAGAATCCCAGCAGGTTGCCCAGCACGCCGAAAAAGAAGAAGCCGCCCGCAAAGCCGCCGAAGCCGCCGCCAGCGAAGCCGCCGAAAAACTCCAGGCACAAATTACTGCCGAGCACGAAGACGCGCTCAAGGCGCAGGAAGAACTTAAACATCTGCATGAAGAGGCGGAACAGGCCGCCAAGCGGGCCGAGCAGGAACAGGCTGCCCGCAAAGCCGCCGAAGAAGCCGCACAGGAAATCACCCGGAAACTCGAAGCCGAAAAAGAAACCTTCACCAGCGCCGAGCAGGAAGTTCGCCA
>JAIORC010000200.1 GCA_021108335.1 Phycisphaerae bacterium | reverse complement strand
TGCCGCCGGCGAGACCGCCCCGATTCTTTTCACCGCAGCCGTCGCGCTGGGCCCGGTACCCGATTCGATACTACAACCCACCAGGACGCTATCCTATGGCAGTTACGATATCGCCGTCGGCGACCGTATCGCCGCGCTCGTGCCGCACCAGCAGTACGGAATGGTAACCGCCCTGATTGTACTGGTGCTGATATTGAACCTTACGGCAATAATTATCCGCCACAAATTGGAGGTAAGACTCCGTGGACATTGATAAGGAAAACAAAATGACTTCTCTGGATCAAACCATAGCTGCCAATACGGAAGCGCTGTACGCCCGGGACGAAAGCAAGTCCCCCACACCCGCGCCCGCACCAGCCATGCCCACGCCGTCAATAGCCGTAACGGTAGGCGCGACGCCGGAGGCAGAGGAGGCTGTCTGCTGCGAGCCAATCATCACCTCCAAGGGCTTCGACTTCTACTACGGTAAAAAAGCCGGTGTGCGGGATATTACCATGGACATTTATCCCTGTGCGGTAACGGCTATCATCGGCCCCAGCGGCTGCGGCAAGAGTACCTTTCTCCGCAGCATCAATCGCATGAACGACCTGATACCCAACACGCGGGCAGCCGGCAGACTCGCCGTCAACGGGCAGAACGTCTACGAAAAGCAGGTCAACCTGGTGAACCTTCGCCAGCAGGTGGGTATGGTATTCCAAAGGCCTAACCCGTTCCCCAAGAGTATCTTTGACAATATCGCCTACGGCCCGCGGCTGCAGGGCATCCGCAAACGCAGCCGGCTCGATGAGATCGTCGAGCAATGTCTCCATGACGCAGCCCTGTGGAAAGAAGTAAAGGATGAATTGAAGAAGTCGGCCTTGGCGCTTTCCGGCGGGCAGCAGCAGCGACTTTGCATCGCCAGGGCGCTTGCGACCAAGCCCAAGGTGCTGCTGATGGACGAGCCGTGCTCGGCATTAGACCCCGTGGCGACCGGAAAGGTCGAGGAACTGATCCGCAAATTGAGGACGAACTATACCATCGTAATCGTAACGCACAACATGCAGCAGGCTGCCCGTGTGTCCGATCGCACCGCGTTCTTCTGCCTGGGCGAATTGATCGAGTACGGCCTGACGCGGGATGTCTTCACGAACCCCACGAACGAGCAGACAGAAGCGTATATTACAGGCCGATTCGGCTAACCCGGAGTAAGAAAATGTCAGAACTTCAAGGACGACTGGAAAAAGTAATGCTTCGACTGGACCTGATGGGCATGCGTGTTGAGCAGGCCCTGGCCGATGCGTTACAGGCGGCCAAAGACGGCGATGTCGAAGCGGGCCGGAATGTAGATGAGCATGATTCACTAATTGACCGCGAGGAAGTGGAAATCGAACAGGAGTGCATTCGCTTACTTGCCCTGTATCAACCGGCGGCTATCGACTTGCGGATGATCTGCACCATCATCAAGATCAACAACGATCTGGAACGCATCGCCGACCTCGCCGCCGGCATCGGCAAACGAGTGAAACACGTCGTCGAAGATAAAATCTCTTTTGACAATTACGGCGGCTTTGACAGTCTCGCCCAGGCTGCAAGGGAAATTCTCGGCAAGACCGTCAGGATGCTGGGAGCGACTGACTCTAGTACCGCCAACAAGGTCATCAAATTCGATGACAAGATAAATCAATACTACCGGCAGTTTGTCCGCGACGTCCTGGACACCGAAGGCAAGAAAGTCGGCGGCCTCGAGGCTGCGATGACGTTGATAAATCTGGCCAAGGCATTGGAGCGCATCGGCGACCTGTGCACGAACATCGCCGAGGACATCATCTTCCTGAAAACCGGCGACATCGTCCGCCACGCCGAGGCGATGAGAAATCTCTCAAATGATGAGATTGCGTCTTAACGCTTATTTCATCGACCCTTAATAACCACTTCATACTCATTCGACATACTTCTTTCAATGGGTTGCGGTTATGGCCGAGTGTTCGGCTGCCGCGGCGTGCGCTTTCGCGAACTTTGAAAGGAATATCAAATGCGAAAATGGCTAAAATGGAGTATTGGGAGTCTGGCAGTCCTGGCGGTGTTTGCCTCGACGGCGTCGGCGGATGATCTTGGCGATTTGCGGGCCGAGATGAAGCAGATGAAAGCCAAGCTCAATCAACAGGACGAGACCATCCAGCAGCTGCGAAACTCCCGCAACAGCGAAGACGTCGGTCGTATTCACAAGGAAGAAATGGCCGAGATGATGAAGGAAATTCTGGATGACGCCAAAATCCAGCCGGCTATGCCCAAGTGGATGAAGAACCTCAAGTTCTACGGTGATTTCCGTCTGCGATACCAGCATGACAGCCGCGGCTGGAATAATGAAATTCGCGGCCGCGTGCGAAAAGATCGCAACCGCGCGAGGTTCCGCCTGCGATTCGGCTTCACCAAGACCTGGTGGGACAAGCAGTTGGAACTCGGCTTCCGCCTGGCCAGTGGTTCGAATAACGACAGCGACAGCACGAACCAGACCTTCACGGGGGCCTTCTCCAAGAAGCCGGTCTGGATCGACCTGGCATATGCCAAGTACAAACCCAAATGGGCGAAGGGTCTGGTGCTTACCGGCGGCAAGATGAAAAATCCCATCGCCACCAAAACGCTCGTAACCTGGGACAGCGACATCAACCCCGAAGGTTTCCACCTCAAGTACGAAGCCCCGTTCTTCGGCGACTTCAAGCCCTACGCCGCAGCCGGCTGGTGGAGTCTTTGGGAGAGCAACCGTGGCGCAACCGACCCGCAGGGTGACACGTGTAGAGACAGTACTCTGTGGACCTATGAGTTGGGCTACAACTGGAAGATTACCAAAGACATCAAGCATTTCCTCGGTGCGACCTATTACCAGTTCAATCACTGGGACGTTGTCGGCGGTGCCGGGCGGGATGGTCAGTGGCGGCACAGCGGCTATGGCTGTTCTGATATGCAAGTGCTCGAGATGACCACCAAGGTGAAGTGGAAACTCTTCAAATTACCGATGGCGGCTTGGGGCACATGGGTACACAACTGTGCGGACGACTACAGCGTCAATAGAAACCCAAACGCCGATCGGCAATTCCAGGACGAGAACAACGCCTTCGCTATCGGCATGAAAGTCGGCAAGAACAAGAAAAAGGGCGACTGGTCGGCCAGCTATACTTACGCATACGAAGAGCTTAACTCGCTGCCTTATGTTGCCGGCGGTGGATTCGGCCTGGGCGATTCAGACTTCGGTGGCCCAAACCGCCAGGGACATATCATCGGCGGAAAGTATAATCTCGACAGCTTCCTGACCCTCGGCGCAAAAGTGCTCATTACAGAGCCGATCCACTCCGACGGGGCCACGTGGTCGCTAAACGAAGACCACACCGTTACCGTACAGGCCGACATGGTCTGGAAGTTCTAGGAAACACCCGTTTTGTAATCAGTGATTCACCCATTAACATGGGGGGGTGGAATTTTGCCCGAGGCCGCGGAGCGAAAACGATGGCAGACAACAAGTTTTGCCGGGTTTTCGCAACGCGGTTCTCGGGCGGAAGACCCGCTCAAATGCAGTTATAAACCGACCGGTACTGGGGCAAATCGTGCACCGGTCATAGAAAAACCGGGGAAAAAACATGACTACCAATCGTCTAATCTGGAAAATAAGATTCGTCAAGCCGTATCCCGAAGCTCACACCCACCTGCTGATTGGCCAGGTTGTCGGGCGAGATGACGCTTGCCTGGAGTTGATGTGCAGGTCTTTCCACCACGGCCGGGCGGTCAACGGCACCAAAGGCATTGTTGTGGGAGAGATGGGCAAAAGAATCGTGCCCTGGATCCGAATTGAAATCATCAACGAATTGCCCGCGAGTTTCGATTTCCAGAATGCTAAATTGAAAACGGACCAGAAAAACGGAATCTTTTTCAGCGACAACCATTACCACTGTCCCATCGTAACGATGCTGGAGAAACAGTACTGATCCAGACGTATATTGGATGCCCCTCTTGACCGTAAACGTCACGTTGACACATAATGATTCAGCTTCATTCCAGTGCCGTTTAGAATAACCCCCTACTCGTCCATCCATTCTTTCAGGTGCTCAGCGACGAAGGCGTCATCATTCAGATGCGGATATGCCTTGTAAACCCGGTCGATTT
>JAIORC010000199.1 GCA_021108335.1 Phycisphaerae bacterium | reverse complement strand
ACCACCCGCCAGCCGTTCTGCCGGGCAAGCAGCCAGTTCAGCAGAAACGTACGGGCATTGCCCAGGTGCAGCGCACCGGTCGGCGATGGAGCCAGTCGTGTAACTTGATCGGTCATACCAGCCGATTTTACATAATATTCGCAAAGTGTGGCGATAAATGTTAGAAGTGGCGTTTTCCGGCGGGGGTCATAGGAGTTGCAATCGGATTTTATGTCGTTAGTAATAGCAGAACATGTGACGCTGGCATTTGGGACCCTGGAGGTTCTTCGGAACGTTTCGTTTCGCCTGGGCGAGTCTGACCGCGTGGGGCTGGTCGGGCCTAACGGCGAGGGCAAGACCACGCTGCTGCGGATTATAGGAGGCCGGCTGGAACCCACCAGCGGGCAGGTGCATCGTAGCAGCGGATTGCGTATCGGCTACCTGCCGCAAGACCCGCCGACGCCCGCCGGTGAGACCATCTTCGACGCCATGCTCGAAGTCTTCGCCGACTTGCGACAAATGGAGCAGGACATTCACACGATGGCTGGGCAGCTGGGCGACAGGGACCAGCCGGACGAAAAACTGCTGGAACGCTACGGACAATTGCAGACCCAATTCGAAGACCTCGGCGGATACGAATATCACACGCGGATCGAGCAGGTTTTAACGGGGCTGGGCTTTGCCCGCGGAATGTGGGATCAGCCGTTGGGGCAACTCAGCGGCGGACAACGGACGCGGGCATACCTGGCGACGCTCCTGCTAGGCGAGCCGGACGTGCTGATGCTCGATGAGCCGACCAATCATCTGGACCTCGATTCGGTGGAATGGCTGGAGGGCTGGCTGCGGTCGTATCGCAAGGCGTTGGTGGTCGTCAGTCATGACCGATACTTCCTCGATAGCGTTACGACGGCGACGTGGGAAATCGATCACGGCAGCCTGGAGACGTATCGCGGGGCGTATCACGAATATCTGCCCAAGCGTACCGAGCGGCTGACCCAACGACAAAGCCAGTGGCAGGCCCAGCAGGAATACATCGCCAAAACGCAGGAGTTCATCGCCCGCCACATCGCCGGGCAACGCACCAAGGAAGCACAAGGCCGTCGCACCCGACTCGAACGATTCATGCGGGACGAGGCAATCCCACGTCCGCCGGAGCAGGCGACGATAGGCCTGTCGCTGGCTGCGAGAAAACGCACCGGCGACATTGTTTTGCAGGCCGGCGATCTCGCCGTCGGTTACGCCGCCGGGCAGCCGTTGGTTGTCGCGCCGCGGCTTGAGGTTCTGCGCGGGCAGCGCATCGCGATTGTCGGAGCCAACGGCATCGGCAAGACCACGCTGCTGCGGACGCTGCTGGGCCAGTTGGATTTGCTCGGCGGTGAGGTTCGGCTGGGCGCGAACGTCGAAGCCGGTTATCTGTCCCAAACTCATGCGGAACTGGAAAGCGGCACGGCTGTGCTCGACGCGATCATGGCTGGCGGCCTGTGCAAGGAGCAGCAGGCCCGCAATGTTCTCGGCAGCCTGCTGCTGCGCGGCGACGACGTCTACAAACCAATCGAGCAGATCAGCGGCGGCCAGCGCAGCCGCGTTATCCTCGCCCGGTTGATGGTGCAGAACGCCAACCTCCTTATGCTCGACGAGCCGACAAACCACCTGGACATCCCGTCCACGGAAATTCTGCAGAAGGCTTTGGGCGAATTCGAAGGATCGGTGATTTTCGTCAGCCATGACCGATATCTCATCCAGGCCGTCGCGACGGATGTATGGATTATCTCCGGCGACCCCGCCGCCGAGCGCGGCAACGTTCTGCAACTTGCCGGCGGATGGGAAGCATACCTGCAATGGCGGAACGAAAAGACTGCCCGCCCGGCAACCGCTGGCAGCAATGCCGTCCCCGGCGAAAAAACCGCCGAGCAACGGAAGACGGACTATCGCCAGTCCCGCAAACAGGCAAACTTGTTGCAGCGACTCAAACGCCGCCACGAAGAACTCGAAGTCGAAATTCAGCAAGCCGAGGAGCAACTCGCCGCGCTCAACGATGCGATTTCCGCTGCCGGCGAAGTGGGCGACATGAAAAAAATCGAACACCTCGGCCTGGAGTATCAGCAGAAAGACACCCACCTCAAAACCCTGTGGGACGAATGGGAACACGTCGGCGGAGAGCTGGAATAAGTCCTGCCCAAAAAGAGGGAAATTTCCCTCCGCAAAATTCGCATCGGCCCGATTTTAGTCGTATATTCCTATAGGGTTGTTCTTGCGGAACTTACTCCCCACCAGGGGAATCTCCAGCCGCAACAACGCGGCTTAAGCCGTTTGCCTGCAAGATATTAAGAAGGTTTCGACATGAAAACTATCTGTGTTATTTTAGCGATACTGGGACTGAGCGCCGCCGTGTCTGCGGATACGATTCTCGAATACGACATCGCAAATAACACGAATAATACCATCACGGCTACAAACCTAGCTACCAACGTCAGCGCAGGGGATCTGGGCACAACCGGCGTGATCCAGTCGGTTGCCGCGGGAGAATTTTTGGCGAATGACTGGACCGGAAATGACAGCCCCGACCCCAGCAAGTATTATCAATTTACGGCAACTGCCGATGACGGCTATGCTATCAGTTACAACACCATCACTTTCGCATTATTTCTTGAAGAAGACGAAGGTTACCTCAGCGCCTGGAAGTGGGAATTGCGTGCCAGTACCGACGGATTTGCCAGTTCCGACATTCATTTGCTCAATGTGAACACCGACTTAAACCAGATAACTTACGCCGACCAGGATATTTCCGCCCTGGGAACCCAGTCGGGGACGGTTACATTCCGCCTGTATGGATATTATGCCCATAATTATAACTTGACTCTATATTCCGGCTTGTCAAATTCCTCGACCCTTGCCGGTACGGGTTCCAACGTCATTCTCGACGGTACGGTCAGCACGGCACCGGAATACACGACGTTGAGCGTGTTGCTTTGCGGCTGCCTGGGGCTGATCCACAGCGCTAAACGCAAGACCCATTTCAGCTAGGCTCTGCCGCGATCTTAACGCCCTGCATCATGTTTGGCTGCTGCGATATTTGCGGTCAGTCTACCTCTTCGAATCGGCTTTGGAAGAATCGCAGGACGTCCGGCTCGTAGGTGAACCGCAAGCCTTTGACCTGATCGGCCTTCTTGCAAACCTCGATAATGCCCTCGGCGGTTACGTCCATGTGAGCCTGCGTGTAGACGCGGCGGGGAATCGTCAGACGCACCAGTTCCAGTTTGGGCATGTAGTTCTCGCCGGTTACCTTGTTCCGCCCGGCTGAGACCGCTCCGCGCTCCATCGACCGCACGCCGGACTCCAGATATATCGCCGACGCCAACGCCTGGGCGGGAAACTGCTCCTGCGGAATGTGAGGCAAAATCGCCTTGGCGTCGAGGAAAACCGCATGGCCGCCGGTCGGCTTGACTATCGGCACGTCGGCGGATTTGAGCAACTCGCCGAGATATTCAACTTGGCCGACGCGGGCGCGAATGTGGTCGTCGTGGACGCTCTCGGTAATGCCGATAGCCAGGGCTTCCATGTCCCGACCGGCCATCCCGCCGTAGGTGTGAAGTCCCTCGAAAATCACCACCATGTTGCAGGCCTTCTTGTAAAATTCCTCATCGTTCATCGCCAGGAATCCGCCGATGTTGACCATCGGGTCTTTCTTGGCCGACATTGTCGCCGCGTCGGTCAGGTCGCAGATTTCGTAGACGATCTCGGCGACGGACTTATCGGCATAGCCTTCTTCGCGCTGCTGGATGAAGTAGGCGTTTTCGGCGACGCGGGTCATGTCGTGGACGATCATTATGTCGTGCTTGTCGGCCCAGGCGCGGAGTTGTTTGAGGTTGCCCAGCGAAATGGGTTGGCCGCCGGCCATGTTCACGCACGTGGCGATGCAGATGTAGGGGATTTTCTCAGCCCCGACCCTCTCGACGAGCGCGTCGAGCTTGGCGAAATCGACATTGCCCTTGAAGGGGTGATTGCTGTTCGGGTCGTGGGCTTCGTCGATGATGATGTCCACGAACCTGCCGCCGGCCATCTCCTGGTGCAGGCGGGTGGTGGTGAAGTACATGTTGCCGGGCACGTAGTCGCCGTCGGAAATCAGCAGTTGGCTGAGGATGTGCTCCGCGCCGCGGCCTTGGTGGGTGGGCACGGTGAACTTGTAGCTGTAATACTGCTCGATCGTGTCGCGCATGTGGTAGAAATTCCGGCTGCCCGCGTAGGCTTCGTCGCCCATCATCATCCCCGACCACTGCCGGTCGGACATCGCCCCCGT
>JAIORC010000183.1 GCA_021108335.1 Phycisphaerae bacterium | reverse complement strand
GCGTTGGTTTCCACTTTTTCCAGCGGGCCGAGCTTGCGGGCGTGTGCGCCGCGGGCGATTTCGATCAGGCGAGGCCAGTCGCCGAAAGGCTCGCCGCCGGTGAGGTGCACACGACAGCCATGCGGGCAGGCCGATTGCAATTGCTCCCATATTCGCAGTGCATCCGCCGGCGACATCCACGAATTCCGCTGCGGGCTGCAATGCATATAGCACGACGCGCAGGCAGCGCTGCACCAGTCGGTGATGCAGATTCCGGCGAATGACCAGTACTTCACCGGCATGGGTTGAGATTTATCCGTTCGCGGCATGGGAGTTATCATAGCGAATTTCGCCCGGAGCCGCTATTTTCCCATAAATAAATCGACCGAAACCGGATATGATAGAGTCGGTTTTATATTTATAAACAGGTTCCGACTTAATCGTGCTTTTACTGGAGATAAAAATGAGGCGTAAATTTTCTTATCGCGTTGTGATACTGGCTGTTGCCGTTCTGCTGGCGGGTCTTGCAGGGGATCTACGGGCGGAGGCGGACAAGGCTGCTCCGGCGGGCAAGGCCACCAAGGTCAAAGCCACTAAGGCCAAGGCCGACAAGGTCAAGGCAAACCCCGTCGCCAAGGTCGCCGCCAAGGCTACCAAAGCCAAGCCCGTTATCGCCCACATCAGGATGGCTGGGCCTGTGCTGGCGAGTCCGCCGGACTTCTCGCTCTTTGCCAACGACAAATTCATGACCATGAAGGATTGGCTGGAACGGCTGGCCAAGGCCCGTTGCGACAACAGCATCGCAGTAGTGGCGCTGGAAATCGATTCGCTGCAAATCGGACTCAGCCAGGCGGTGGAACTTGCCGACGCGATCCGCCGCCTGAACAAGGTCAAGCCCGTACACACACACCTGGTAAGCGGCAGCCTGGGCCAATATATCGTCGCAGCCGCAGGCAAAACCGTGTCGATGGAGCCGGCGGGGGCTTTGGAGATTATCGGTATCGGGGCGGAGCTGATGTTCTTCCGCGGGACGCTGGACTGGTTGGGCGTCGAGCCGCAGTTCATCCAGATAGGCAAATACAAGGGCGCTTCCGAGCCGATGATGAATACCGCCCCGTCGCCCGAACTCAAGCAGCAATACAACAGCCTGCTGGACAGCCTGTACGAAATCATCTGCCGGCAGATGGCCGGCCCTCGCGGCCTGACCGTCAAGGCGGTCAAGGCGATGATAGACGAAGGCCCGCTGACCGCCAACGAAGCCCTCAAGGGCAAACTGGTGGACAAACTGATAACCCGCCAGGAATGGCTGGACAAAGTCGGGCGTGAGGTTCCGGCGAAGGCAAAAGAAGCGAGAATGGTCAATAATTACGCCTCGAAGACAAGCCCGACGGTTAATCTGTCCAACCCCTTCGCCATGCTGAGCATGATGCTCAAGGGCGGCGCCGGGGGCGAAATCAAATCGCCGACGATTGCCATTATCCATGCCGACGGAGTAATCTATTCCGGCAAGAGCGGCACGAATATATTCGGTGGAAAATACGTCGGCTCGCGCACGCTGGTCAAGTGTTTCGACAAGGCCAGGACGAATTCCAACATCAAGGCGGTGGTGTTCCGCATCAACTCGCCGGGCGGCTCGGCGATAGCCAGCGAATTGATTTACCAGGCTGCCAAACGATGCGCCGCCGTCAAGCCGGTCATCGTCAGCATATCGGGCATGGGCGCTTCGGGCGGATACTACATCGCCTGCGGCGGCAATACGATTTTCGCCGACGAGTCAGCCGTTATCGGCAGCATCGGCGTGGTCAGCGGCAAGATTGCCCTTACCGGCCTGCTGAAGAAACTGCACGTCAGCACCTACGAGATAACGCGCGGCAAAAACGCCGGGCTGTACCTGACCCGCCCGTGGAACAAATCGGAGAAAGCCGCTCTGAAAAAGCACGCCCTCCGCATCTACGACATCTTCGTTTCCCGCGTGAAAACCGCCCGGAAAGATAAAGTCAAAGATATCTCGAAGGTCGCCCAGGGGCGGATTTTCACCGCCAGGCAGTGTATCTCCAACGGATTGGTCGACAGTATCGGCGGCTTGAGCCTGGCGGTAAAGGCTGCGAAAAAGTCAGCCGGACTCAAGGCGAACCCGCACTACATCGTCCTGCCGCGTCCCAAGACACTGGCCGACGTAATCTCCGGCAATATCGAGGCGTCGCTGCCAGGCCCGGTGGAAAAACTGCTGCAACGGCAGTTGGGCTGGCCTGCGTCCATGTTCAGCCGCACGGGCAAACTGGCGGGCGTAGCCTATCTGGCGGGACTGGCTGAGCAACTGGAAACGGAAAATACCCTCACGACCATGCCGCACTACCTGCAAATTCGCTAAGCTCCCCATACTATGCCTGTTGAAAAGAAAAAAACATACAATCTGTTTATTTACGGTACGCTGACCGACGCGGCGGTGTTTCGGGCGGTTATGGGCAAGCGGCTGGTTTCGATTGCCGATCGCGCGGACGGCGTGGAAAGTTTCTGGGCGCGCCGGGCGGTTCTCGACGGATACAAGAAGATCAGCCCCGACAACACCTACGTCTACGCCGTGCCGGACAAAGGCCATCGCATCCGCGGCTATCTGGTTCATACCCTGCCGATCGAGACGCTCGCCGCCCTGAAGGAATACGAGGGGCAGAATTATTCCCGGCGAACCATAAAAGTGCATTTTTCCGAGGGCCAGGCCAAGGCGATGGTTTTCGTGGGCAACCTCAAGCATCTGGAGCATGCCTTCGGGCATTCCTTCCGCGACCCGCTGAAGCAGGAAATTATCCTGACCAAAAAAATCGACAACGCCATCCGGGAAACGGAAGAGCAACAGTTGCATACCGACGATGAATTTACCCGGCGGGCGGTAACCGAGCTTAGCGGCGTGGCGATTCGGGATATCCAACGGCGGCACTTCGAAGTCGGCGGCATCAGCGATTTCGCGATCCGTCACGCGTTAAAGGATCGGCCTATCCGCGATTACGACCGCATACGCCGCGACCAGGCCGCCGTACCTGTAGCGAAAAATTACCTGCGAATGGTTATCCGGCAAGTCGTATTCAACCAGTTCGAGGAACGAATACGGCGAGAATTTCGCTTCGAGCTGGACCACCTGCCGCACCCGAATATTTATTATGACCGGGTTATCAGCTCGCTTATCGCCCTGCGGATTCTTAACCAGTCCCAGGCGGTGCTGGACGCAATTGTTTCCGACTGCCTGGACGAGCTGGAATTTCCCACCAACCACCTGATAGATTTCGTCCGCCGGGCGATTATCGGGGCGGAAGCGCTGTACGACCCCAAGCATGTCAAAACGCACCTGAATTTTGTCCGCCGCCATCTCGGCTTTGGTTTCGTGCCGCTGGGGGCGGAGTTGGAGTTTTCCAACATCGGCCACAGTGTTATTGCCAGCGCCGCAGGCCCGGCGATGCAAGATGCCGCCTATGACGGGTTCATGTATTTTTATGATTTCGGCCTGGACGTGCTGACGTGGAAACTGGGCGGGCATATCGACGATCACCGCGAGAAAAGCCACGGCAAACCGCGGCGGGGATTTTTCGAGGTAGCCCTGGGAAACCTGTCCATCGAAGCGAATATCTCCAAGCCCATAACGCCCGACCCGTGGGTGCTGAATCAGTTGATCCACCATACCATGCAGTTTTACGACATCACGCCGCACAGCATTCACATCTCGATGCAGCCGCGAAGCCAACACCGCCCCGACCGCGACCGCCTGCTGCCGCTGGGCATTCTGCAATGCTTCTTCGCAATTGCCGGCGACCCCGTCCGCCACGACAACGGCAGCTTCCGCATTCAGCGGCTCAGCACCGACGAGATTGTCAGACAGTCGCCCCGGCCTAATTTTCTGTTCTCGGAAATCTCGAAGCGGTACAGCCAGCTCGGCGACGAGTATCTGCCATCTCGCGGCAAGGAAGGCACTTACGTCCAGCAGTTCCGATTCCTCCGGCTGTCGCCGCACCTGAATTACGAACCGATAGCCATGGGCCTCAAAGGCATACAACTGAGCCTGCGGCCGGGTACTTTTCTCAGCCCAGGACAGTGGGAACGAAGCCGCCGACACAGGGCAACCTTCGAAGCACTGCTGGATTGGGGACGATCCCCCGAACCGCTCAGCCGGCAGGAAATCGACAAATTCCTCTCCTGCGTGCAGGAAGGACTAATGACCGAACGCCGCGGCAAACCCGCACACAGCCGCGCGTATATCGCATGGTCCCTAAGCCAACTAGCCGCAATGCTCCAAAGATTCAACGACCTGATTACAGA
>JAIORC010000402.1 GCA_021108335.1 Phycisphaerae bacterium | reverse complement strand
GGTAATCAAGGACGTCGGCCGGGGCGCGTATTACCTGTTCGACAACCTTTCCGATTTAACGGCGGACTGGTACAGCGACCAGATGCTGGGCAATTTCTTCATGCTCACCTGCCCGTATCTCCACGACATGGAAACGGTGGCCTACTTCGCGCTGACGCGGAATTTTCATTCATCTTACGCCGTTTCGCCGATTACGGAGACAACCCAGGTATTGCTGGATATCCTTCGCCACGACGGAGCGTTGTACATTCAGCCGATGAAAGTCCGGCATCGCTACTCGCCGACAATGTACATGCTTCACGCCTGCCGTGGCGATAATTTCGTCCCGATTACACAGAGCACGGCGATCTCAGAGGTACTCCGCTCCGTACCGTGGAGGGGGCTGGAATCATCGAATTACCGCCTGGGCATATGGAGCAGGGCATTCCTGCAGGCAAAGGAGACCCTTACGGCCGTCCGCCGGGGCACCGCGACGGGCGAGCAGGCGGACAAATACTTCCACCGGCTGTTGAGAATGGCCATTTCCCGCGACGAGCGAATACTGCGGCTGGCCAAAAAGTATTTTACACTTTCGGACGTGCTGGACATTAGTGGGCGGATGATCGGGACAGGGCTGATCGGCGGCAAGTCCGTCGGTATGTTGCTGGCCAGGGCGATACTCCGACAAACCAAGCCGCGATGGACCGAGCTGCTCGAGAGACACGATTCGTTCTTCATCGGCTCGGACGTGTTCTACACGTTTCTCGTTACAAACGGCATGTGGTGGATACGCCAGCAGCATCGGGACCTGGAGACGCTCCTGGAAAGTTCGGCGACGGCCCGTCATCGCGCCTTGGTCGGAACGTTCCCGGAGCACATCGAAAAACAATTCTCCGACATGCTGGACTACTTCGGGCAGTCGCCGATTATCGTGCGTTCGAGCAGCCTGCTGGAGGACAACTTCAGCAACACCTTCGCCGGCAAGTACGAGAGCGTTTTTTGTGCGAACCAGGGGCCAAAGTGGATTCGGATGGAGGAATTTCTCTCCGCCCTGCGAACGGTATACGCCAGCAGCATGAGCGAGAAGGCCCTGGCTTATCGTGCCCATCGCGGAATGCTCGGGCACGACGAGCAGATGGCGGTGCTGGTGCAGAGGGTATCGGGGGCGGTGCACGACAAACTGTTTTACCCGCAGATTGCCGGTGTTGGGCTTTCGTTCAACCCATACGTCTGGAACAAGGACATAGACCCAACTGCGGGCGTGCTGAGGATGGTATTCGGGCTGGGAACGCGGGCAGTCGACAGTAATGACGACGATTACACGAGAGTAGTAGCCCTCAACGCGCCAGAGAAAAGACCTGAAACGAACTTCAACCAGGTCCGGCAGTTTACCCAGAAAAAAGTAGACCTGCTGGATATTCAGACCAACCAACTGCGTACCAGGGACTTTCAGGATGTTGCACAGCGCAGCCAGGATCTGCCGATGGATATGTTTGTTTCATGCGACGAGCAACTGGCTCACCAGGCAGCCCTGAACGGCTCCGAAGATCTTCTTCCGCACATCCTGACCTTCGAGAAGCTCCTGAGCGAAACCGGCTTCGTCAAGGATATGCGCGAGATGCTCAATATTCTTCAGACTGCCTACGATTATCCCGTGGACGTGGAATTCACCACGAACTTCATCGACGAGAATCGATACACGATCAACATAGTGCAGTGCAGGCCTTTCCAGTACAAAGGTGCCGGCGATGCGCCGGAGCACCCGGGGCAGATCGCGGCTGAGGATCTGGTGCTTCAGGCCAACGGGGCTGTCATTGGTCAGAGCAGGATCGGCAGGGTAGACCGGTTTATTTACGTCGTGCCGGCGACCTACAGCCAGTTGTCTGTTAATGATCGCTATAGCGTGGCAAGGCTGATAGGGCGAATTGGGCAAATCGACAAGGCCAGCAGGATTGGAACCGTCATGCTGCTCGGGCCGGGGCGATGGGGTACGACCACGCCGTCCCTGGGTGTGCCGATCAGTTTCTCCGACATCAGTTCCGTGTCTATACTCTGTGAGATCGTGGCCATGCGGGAAGGCCTCGTGCCTGACGCATCGCTGGGGACGCACCTGTTCGGTGAGATGGTGGAAATGGACATGCTGTACCTGGCGTTGTTCCCGAACAAGGAGGAAAACTTCCTCAACGAAGATTTCTTTATCCGCAACCCCAACCAGCTGGGCGAACTGCTGAGCGAAGAGGATGCCGACAAATGGGGTGACGTCGTCAGGGTCGTCGACACAGCCTGCCTTGGAGAAGGCTTAGGCGTAAATCTGTACGCCAATACACTCGAGCAAACAGTCATCTGCTACATAGATCACGCCGACGGCTGAAATGCTTTTCGCGACGAAAGCAATTTTCAGAGACTCCCTGTTTTTCTATTTCTCCGCCGCATCGAGATCGAGCGTTATTTTTTCGATTCGGCTGGCTTGGACTATCGCGGTTAAATAGGCGGCGGTGCGATTGGCGGCGGGCTTATCGTCGGACAGCATCACTTTTGCCGCCCCGGGAGCGAAAACGCGATACCGGCAGCCGCGATATTCAACCGAAAAGCCGTCGGCTTCAACCTGGATTCGGGATTCAGCCATCCCGTCCGTTTTTAACAACGGAATCAGGATATATGGCGTCAAATCCGAATTATCAAGCAACACCTCATACGAAATCCCCGTTTGCGACAGGCAATATTTCTCCGTTATCTTTCGGCATTGCCCGAAGCTTCCGTCGTACTCCACGTCAAACACGACTTTTTCCGGCGTTTCCTTGATGGCGTTAAGCGAAACGTTTTGTATTTCGTCCTCGAAGTCGGCCAGGCGGCGTTCTTTTCCCGTGTCGTCAATCCAGGCCGGGCCTATGGCGAGGTTCTTTTGCTGCCCGAACATTGGGGCAAGCACGTATTTTGGCGACGCCGCGATACTTCCCGACAGGGCGAGTTCAGGCATGATTCCGTCACGATGAATCCGCCCCAGCCCCGTGGCGTCTTTCTCGTGGTCGGCCTTTGTGTCGATTTCAATATGATAACCGCCGCAGGTGGCAAAGACCTTGTGGAAGGCGGGCCATAAGTCAAATACGTATCCGCCGGCTTCGGCGGGGGTGGTTACCTCTTCGATACTCTCGTCCGCAAGATGATATGCCGTCCCCAGAAGCGAAGCCCCCAGAATAGCGTAAACGCTGTAATCTCCGTAATGAAAATCCATGCCGTGCGTCAGTTCCGGGTCGAAGCCCTGCTTCGTATGCCGAAATGGTTCCATGTCCATTATCCACGGCGCGGTCATTTTTATCGCCCGTCTCGCAGCCCGCTTGAAGATACCGGCAGTAACCAGGTCCCCCTTCTGTTTGTAAAATCGGGCCTGGCTTTCACACTGGCAGGCGAAATGCGCCTCGACGAAATGCAACTGGTTGCTCCTGCCGCCAAAAGGCATCTGCCCGGTCGTCGACTGATACAAAAGCGAAGTCAGCGATCCCCTGCGGCAAACCTCCGTTATCCGTTCGAGGTTCGGGCCGGTATATCCGTAGTGGCGTATCAAATCCAACTGCTGCCTTGTTACCAGATCATATGTAACAGGATCGTGGGGATCCCGATACATCCCGAATTCGGTAAAATCCCCCAGCAGACAATCGATCGCTTCTTCAATCAGTTCCGCATCTCCGCCCAAACCATGCCGCTGCTTGAAAAATTCCCCCGTCACGGCAAAGACCAGGAAATTATTCGTCAGGTTGTGGACGCTGGAGACGTAGCATTGTCGCGGTTTGTGGTTCCTCCAGGTAAGCTCCCACCGCTGCCGCTGCTGCGACGGAACTACGTCTTTGAGGGCCTCGTGGGCATACATCAATTCCTTGGTCCAGAACTCCGGTGCGTGCTCGACATCGTCAAGCCGCTTCAGATATGCCTCGTAACTCTTGACGCAAACTTCGATGAGGTCTCGGCATCGCCCGGCCGTTATCAGTAGCCCCAGCGCGCCGGCAAACCGGGCCGTGCAGGTAACAGACTCCTCACCGGTGTAAGGATCGACAATAGTCCCGCTTTCGTCCTGCCAGCCGGCGGCAATGCGGACGATCCGCTCGGCCATGTCGAGATAGAATTCACGGGTAATACCGACCGGTTCCGGCTTTGGGGCAGCCCCTATTTCCAGACGCAACCGTTGCCACAAGGGTTCCATTGGATACCCTTCAAGAGATTCCATTTTTATATGTCCTTTGCCGCGAAAACGGATAATGCGTTATTTCGCAGGATATCTTCTTTTGCGTCATCCGGGATATCGGCGGAGTAAACTCTCTGTAGCTGGCTTTGGAAGGTGCG
>JAIORC010000386.1 GCA_021108335.1 Phycisphaerae bacterium | reverse complement strand
AAATTGTTCGAGCCGGAGTCATTGACAAACCCCGTGGCATCGCCCTCAAAACGCCAGTAACCAACGGTCTCAGCGTAACCCGACAAGGCAAAAACACTGACAACCGCCGCCATAACCATCGCACGTTTCATTGCATTCATCTTTTTACCCTTTCCCAAAAACTTCCTGCTGCCAACAGATATGACCTGACCGCCAGGCCATCACAATGTTCAAAAAATTCCAATAAAAAAACCGGCGATTGAGAATTTACTCAAATGCCGGTTAGTTTCAGATTGTATTTTTCCGCTGCCCGTGTGATTCGTGTGATTCAAAGATAATTGACTTTGAAGGGCTGGTGATCCGGGTGGTGGTTCGGGCGGCGGGAATGAGTATGAATCATCCAGCCACTGTCGCAAATGATGATGTTTCAGTAAAGCCGACGCCTCGGCACTGTCGTAGCCGGCCAGGCACCTCAGCCGTACCACATGCCGCCACGAAACACCAACAAAACCAATTTTGCCCTTTTCGCAACCCATAAAACCCCTTGAATCTTCTAAAACAACCGACACCCGTAATACACAAACACTCCCAACCGGGTCAGCGTTTTGACATTGTATTAAGGCAGCAAAAAAGAAGTAAAGAGAATTTTAAAGAATTTTTAAAATAAAATTAACAAAAACATCGCGTCCAAATGCTGAAGATTCCGAGCAGAATGGTTGGTATCAAACAACGCGGTTCGACCGAATCATCGCCGTATGTTATTCTTCCGCGACTCGGTCGAGGCTTGGAAGAAAGAATTCTTTTACTACGTGTTCCCAGCTCATTCGGCGGGCCAGCTCGTAGCCGGTTTCGATCCACTGCTGCCTGGCGTTCTCGTCTCGCGGCAGGCGATTTATTATGCACTCCGCCAGCCGTCGCCCTTCGACAGCCTCGACCCTGTCGCGGTCGGCGATGCTTATCGACAGCAGTTCGTCCACCGATTTCGACTCGTCGGCGCCCAGGAAATTGCCTTCCAGGACGTTTTGGTATTCCTCGCCTTGTCGGGCTGCATTGGCGAACCCCGCACATCCGCAGACGTTGGAAATCACGCACATCGCGCCGAAACTCAACGGCTCAAGCTGGCTGATGCCGAATGGTTCATACGTGCTCAGACCGAACTCCAGATCCGTCCCGCGGCGCAGGTCGGCAATGGTCATTTCCGCCGGCATGCGGTCGCCGCAAACCTTCGGCGACCAGCCCCACTGGTTGACCAGCACCGCCCGGGAGGCCTTGTGCGTCCGGTTGAAAATCTCGATCGACTTGCCGATAATCTCCTCGCCGCCGCACATGTCGGGGTAGCCGTACTCGTGATTCGCCGGCCAACCGTAAACCGACTCCATCTGCCGCACGTCGCGGAGCCGCCGCTGCCCGCCAAGCGTCCCCAGCATGAAGTAAACCACCGTCTCGCCGCGATCAGCCAGCATCGACTCCATCTCGTGCAGAATGCGCAAGTCCCGCCAGATGCCCTTGCTGAGCACCGGCCTGGCAACGTGCGTGAAAATCCAACTCGGCGTCTCGCCCAACAGAGCGTTGGCGTACTGTTTCAGCAGCGCGCGGGAGTTGTGTTTTTCCTCGATGGTCAGCGGCTCAGCCGGTATGCCGTTATATACCAGGTCTATGTCGATCCGCTCGAAATGACTATCGAGAAAATGCAACTCCGACTTAACGTAGTCGCCCACCGCGAAAATATGATCCAGGTAGCGGGCCGCCTTGACCAGCGGATGCTTGAAGTTGTACCCAACGCCGGGGAAAATATCCTCCACGGTTTTGCCATCCCGCTCGGCCTGCTTCATCACATTATAGAACATGGTATCATGGCCGGGCGTGTCTTCCACGAGAGGCCGAATCGAAGCGACCTCGTGAGCGTAGAAAACCGTCTTGATATTGTCCGCCCCGTCGAGCACCGCCTTGAGAGCCGTCGCCATGCCCATATATTCATGGCTCAGCAGCACCATCTGCCGGCCTTCGTCGCACAGGCCTATCGCCTTGAGCGCCTCCAGCCCCGGCTCGGCAAGCCGGACGTACTGCTCGTATTCCCAGGTCTTTTGAAACTCGTGCGACGGCACGTCGAACTTCTCGAACAACTGCCCCTTGAACAGGTTCAGGCGGGTCTTGTTGGCGTGGTACAACTCTATGAGCAGCACCTCCACTTCGACAATCCTGTCGCTGTACGGCTCATGAATTTTCCGCTTGCCGTAGACAATCCCCACATCGTACGTCCGCTCGATATGGATGAACTTCTTGCTCCATTCCTCCGGGCGGATATCGTCCAGGCTGCTGAAGATAAGCTCGCCGTCTTTGCCGAATTGCTCGGCGACGGAATTTTGATTCGAGAACAGCGGGCCGAGCAGAACCGTGCGGTTTACCTGCTCGACGTAGGCATCAGCCGTCGTAAGCCCCTCGATCACCGTCCCAATGCCGCCAATCTTCTCCACAGCCTCATGCGTTACATGCACTACATTCATAACATTCATGATAAAAATCCCCACATTACGACCAGTTGACAAAGTGGACGCTCTCGCCCACCGCGTGGGTGAACCTGCCTTCGGCAGAACCACCCACCCTACATCTTTTAATAAGCCGGGTGCCATGCTTCTGCTTGCAGAAGCATGCTCGTTACGGACTCCATCATGGCGACCCCTGCGGTGTCGCCATGCCACCCAGTTCTAACACATTTTAACGGGCCGCACATTGTGGTGGCCGGGGCTATTGTTTTTTCTGTCCTGCTGCGGCGAGGGCTTCCTGGGCTGCGTGCATGTCTTTTGCCGTCGGGGCCTTGCCGGATTCCATCATCATGCGGAAGCAATCGAACAGGTACGTCGCGTCGTGCGGGCCTGGGCTTGCCTCGGGGTGGTATTGCACGCTGAAGAGGCGTTTGTCGGTGTGCGTAAAACCGCTGACGGTATTGTCGTTGAGGTTCACGTGCGTAATCGTCGCGCCGGTGGCTTCGAGGCTTTGGGCTTCGACGGCGAAGCCGTGGTTCTGGCTGGTGATTTCCACCTTGCCGGTGGCTTCGTTCCGCACGGGATGATTGCAGCCGCGATGGCCGAACTTCAGCTTGTACGTCTTGGCCCCCAGCGCCAGCGACAGCATCTGATGGCCGAGGCATATACCGAACAGCGGAACCTTGCCGATCAGCCCCTTGAGCGTCTCGATGGTGTACGTTACCGCCGCCGGGTCGCCCGGGCCATTCGATACGAACACGCCGTCGGGCTTGCGGGCGAGGATATCGGCTGCGGAAGTGCTTGCCGGCACGACAGTTACCTCGCAGCCACACTCCACGAGATTGCGGAGGATGTTCATCTTCGCCCCGCAATCGATAGCTACCACCTTGTAGACCTTCTTGCCGTGCTCGCGATGGCCCTGCGAAAATTCGCTATTGTAACCCTCTGCCCAATCGTAAGCGTCCGCCGGGGTAACGTCTTTGACGAAATCGCTGCCGGCCATCGATTCCATGGCGGCGGCTTTGGCTACAAGTTCTTTATCGTCAAGTATTTCCGTGCTCATCACACCGTTCATAGCCCCCCGCGTGCGGAGGTGGCGGGTCAGGGCACGGGTATCGACACCCCAAATGCCCATAATGCCGTTTTCGGCGAGATAATCGCCCAGCGACTGGCTGCTGCGGAAATTGCTGACGATGGGCGAAAGCTCCTTGACGACAAACGCCCGTACCTGAATCTTTTTGTTGTAAGACTCGACATCCTCAGGAGTTATGCCATAATTCCCGATCAGCGGATACGTCATCGTTACGATTTGGCCGGTGTAGGACGGGTCGGTGAGAATTTCCTGATACCCAGCCATGCCGGTATTGAAAACCACCTCGCCCTCGCTGGTGCCGTCTGCCCCGAAGGAAAACCCGCTCAAAACGAATCCATCCTCAAGTGCCAATTTGCATATTTTGTTGTTTTCGCTGCCGGGCATTCTTTTTCTTTCCTAAGTTACTTTCTGCCAACGCTTTGCGATAATTTCGCACAAAAGCCGCATTCCTTACTAAAGCCGCCCCACTTCTGCTCCGATTATAAACATGTGAGGCTGTATGGGTCTTATCCCGCTCGATGGCGGGAGCAGCCTGGCATTTGGGGCCTGGGAAGCGGCGATCCCGGGCCTCTTTTTTTGCGCTGAAAATGTACCAGAATCGCCAGCGGTTTTCATCCGCTTTTTTTGCCGAAGCAGCATTTCTTGTACTTTTTCCCACTGCCGCACGGGCAGGGGTCGTTTCGGCCCGGCTCTTTGCCGGCGTGGATGGGGTCAACCGGCTTGGTGTTGGCCAGCATCTCCTCCTCCTCGGAAATCAAATCCGGGTCGACCGTTTTCTTGAACAGCCCGCCCAGCAGAGACTTCTTTTCCTTCTTCTGGTAATGATCGTTTATCTTGTCACGTGCCATA
>JAIORC010000137.1 GCA_021108335.1 Phycisphaerae bacterium | reverse complement strand
TTTTACGCTATCTATTTGTCGTACTGCATTGTTGCCATCTGCTGGTAGAGGTGCCAACGATTCAATGTATCGCTGGTTGCCTGCTCCAGCAGCTTTTTGGCGTCTTCGGGCTTGGACTTGGTGAGCATTTTCCACCGCGTCTCGTTGTATGCGAAATCTTCGAACGAGATGGTCGGCTCTTTGGAGTCCAGTTGCAGCGGGTTCTTGCCCTGATCGACCAGCCGCGGGTCGAAGCGGTACAGCGGCCAGAAGCCCGACGCCACCGCTGCCTTCTGCTGGTCCGTGCCGGTTCTCATGTCGATACCGTGCGCGATGCAGTGGGCATAGCAGATAACCAGGCTGCAGCCGGGGTAGCTGTCGGCTTCGGCGAAGGCCTTGACCGCCTGGGCGTCGTTGGCGCCGAGGGCGATTTGGGCTACGTATATGTTGCCGTAGCTCATGGCGATCATGCCGAGGTCTTTCTTGGGCGAGGGCTTGCCGCCGGCTGCGAACTTCGCCACCGCACCGCGAGGCGTCGCCTTACTGCACTGCCCGCCGGTGTTGGAGTAGACCATGGTGTCCATGACGATTACGTTCATGTTCCGCGTCGACGCCAGCACGTGATCCAACCCGCCGTAGCCGATGTCATACGCCCAGCCGTCGCCGCCCATCGCCCAGACGCTCTTGTGCACGAGGCTGTCGATGACGCTGACGAGGTGGACGGCTTTGCTGTCGGTATTACCCATGAGCTTGGCCTTGACCTCGACGACTCGTGCGCGTTGTGCGGCGATGCCGCCTTCGTCGGACTGGTCGGCTGTCAGGACGGCTTCGACGAGTTCCGCTCCGACGGCGTCCTTGAGGCTTTTGAGCAGCTCGCCGGCGAATTCCATCCGCTTATCGAGTGTCAGGCGGAAGCCGAAGCTGAATTCCGCGTTGTCCTCGAACAGGGAGTTGTTCCAGGCCGGCCCGCGTCCGTTTTTGTCTTTGGCGTAGGGCGTGGTGGGCAGGTTGCCGCCGTAGATGCTCGAACAACCGGTGGCGTTGCCGATAATCAGGCGGTCGCCGAAGAGCTGGGTCAGCAGCTTGACGTAGGCGGTTTCGCCGCAGCCGGCACATGCGCCGGAATATTCAAACAACGGCTGACAGAGCTGGCTGCCCTTGACCGACTTGATGTTCAGTTCCGAACGGTCGAATTCCGGCAGGTTCAGGAAGAATTCGTAATTTTCCCGTTCCGTTTCGCGGATGGGCGGCTGGTCGACCATGTTGATGGCCTTCTTCGTCGCGTCTTCCTTGTCTTTGACGGGGCAGACGTGTACGCAAGCGCCGCAGCCGGTGCAGTCTTCCGGTGCTATCTGAATAACCGCTTTCTTACCGGCGAAGGCTTTGGTCTTCGCGTCTGCGGACTTGAAGGTTGCCGGTGCGCCGGCCAGGTCGCCTTCTTCGCAAATTTTCATGCGAATGGCTGCGTGCGGGCAGATAATGGAGCACTTGCCGCACTGGATGCAGGTTTCCGGGTCCCACGCGGGGATTTCCAGGGCGATATTCCGCTTTTCCCACTGTGTGGTGCCTGTGGGCCAGGTTCCGTCGTTGGGCATTTTGCTGACGGGCAGCTCGTTGCCGTCGCCAGCCATGATCGTCGCGGTAACTTCCTTGACGAATTTCGGGGCCTTGGCGGAGACGACCGGCGGCATGACGATGGTGCTGTCGGCTGCTGCGGGCACGTCGATTTCGACCAGGCCGGCCAGTGAGGCGTCGACGGCTTTGTAGTTCTTCTGGACGATTTCGTCGCCCTTTTTGCCGTAAGTCTTCTTGATGGCCTCTTTGATCTTGGCGATGGCTTCGTCCTGCGGCAGGATGCCCGACAGGTAGAAGAAGCAGGTCTGCATGATCGTGTTGATACGCGCGCCCATGCCGGTAGTCTTGGCTACGTCGTAGGCGTTGATTGCGTAGAACTTCAACTTTTTGTCGATAATCTGCTGCTGCACCTTTTTGGGCATGCTGCTCCAGGCGTCTTTGGGATCCATGGGGCAGTTTAGCAGGAAGGTTGCGCCGTCGGCTGCGTTTCTCAGCATGTCGTATTTTTCGAGGAAGCTGAACTGGTGGCAGGCGACGAAATTGGCCTTGTTGATAAGGTAGGCCGAGCGAATGGTGTCAGGCCCGAACCGCAGGTGGCTGACGGTAACCGCGCCGGCTTTCTTCGAGTCGTACACGAAGTAGCCCTGGGCGTAGTTGTCGGTTTCCTCGCCGATAATCTTGATCGAGTTCTTGTTGGCTCCGACGGTGCCGTCGCTGCCCAGGCCGTAGAACATAGCCCGGACGACCTTCTCGTTGGCGGTGTGGAAATCGGCGTTGTAGTCGATATTCAGATTGGTTACGTCGTCGATAATGCCTACGGTGAAGTGGTTCTTCGGCTCATCCTTGGCGAGGTTTTCCAGCACGCCGTTGACCATGGCGGGGGTGAATTCCTTGCTGGAAAGTCCGTAGCGGCCGCCGACGACTTTGATGTCGGTCCTGCCGGCTTCGACGAGGGTGTTGTTGACGTCCAGGTGCAGCGGCTCGGCGGTGCTGCCCGGTTCCTTCTGGCGGTCGAGGATGGCGAGTTTTTTGCAGCTTGCCGGAATGGCGGCAAGCAGATGCTCGCGGCTGAAAGGCCGATACAGGCGGACTTTGATAAGGCCGACCTTTTCGCCCTGGCCAGCGAGGTATTCGACGGCTTCGTGGGCGGCTTCAGCGCCGGAACCCATCATGATGATTACACGCTCGGCATCGGGTGCGCCGACGTAATCGAAGAGTTTGTACTGTCGCCCGACGACGGCGGCGAATTTGTCCATGACTTCCTGCACGATGGCGGGGCAGGCGTCGTAGTACTTGTTGACGGATTCGCGGCCTTGGAAGTAGACGTCGGGGTTCTGGCTGGTACCGCGGAGGACGGGGTTGTCCGGCGTCATGCCGCGGCTGCGGTGTTCGAGGACGAGATCGTCGTCGATTACGGCCCGCATGTCGTCGAGGGTCAGCTCTTCGACCTTGGAAATTTCGTGGCTGGTACGGAAGCCGTCGAAGAAGTGGATGAATGGGATGCGAGTTTTGAGGGTCGCAGCCGAGCCGATCAGGGCGAGGTCCATCGCTTCCTGTACGCTGTTGGACGACAGCAGCGCCACGCCGGTCTGGCGGCAGGCCATCACGTCGGAGTGGTCGCCGAAGATGCTCAACGCCTGGCAGGCCAGCGACCTCGCCGAGACGTGGAAGCACGTGCTGGTGAGTTCGCCGGCGAGCTTGTACAGCGTCGGGATCATCAGCAGCAGGCCCTGGCTGGCGGTGAAGGTCGTGGTCAGGCTGCCGGTCTGCAGCGCGCCGTGGACAGCCGCGGCGGCTCCGCCCTCGGCCTGCATCTCGACCACCATCGGAATCGTGCCCCATATATTCTCCTGGCCGCCGGCGCTCCACGCGTCAGCGTACTCGCCCATCGTGCTGGACGGGGTTATGGGGTAAATCGCGATTACTTCGTTGACCTTGTGAGCCACGTGGGTTACGGCCTGGTTGCCGTCCATCATTGTCATCTTCCGTGCCATTTTTTCCTCTTAGTAAAAAGTGATTTAAGTGATAGCGTTGCAAGGCTGTGGTTCAGCCATGCCGGCCCCGACGGGTTGTCGCCCGACGAAGCGCTACGAACCATAGGATTGTGCAGATTCCCGCGAGATTTTCAACGGGATTTTTTCCGACGGCGATAACAATCGGCAAATCCAGCGGCATGAGTCTGGTCAGTTGGCTCCACGGGGGCAATTTTCCCGATATAATTGGCCTTACTGAGGCGAAATACGTTGTGGGCCACCGGTGGCTGGATTATAATTACCCACATGTACAGCTTGCAAGGACCTGGCAATGGGATACAATGATTAACAGAAGCCCATGATGGGCATGGGTTTGGAATGTAAGGGGTATAAAAATGAATATGCACAGCAAACTGGTTTGTTTTGCCGGAATCTTCACCGTTTTGTTCGCCTCGCTTACCGTCGTCTCGGGCCAATCCCGTAAAGCAGTCCATCTTCGAGGAAATATGGCTGTAGGAGAGGGCCCGTCCAGCAGGCATACTGCCAACCTCAACTATTATTACACGGGTACGGAGTCTTTAGCCAGGCCGCGACCCGCGTCGGGCGGCGGTGCGTTGGGTTCGTCGATCTACAGCCCGCAGAGTTTCAACATTTCCGGGGCTCGCTCGGCCGCTCCAGTGCCATCTGCGTATGGCGTTTCATCCGTTCGACAAACCCGCACTGTCCGATACGCGCCCGCATCTGGTGGGAAAGTGCACGTTCCAGTGTTGGCAGGCCCGGCTGCGCCGCCTTCGGGCTTGGGGTCGGTTCGTTCGGTGCCGTTGACGCCCGATGTAAGTCCCAGCATGTACGCCATGTTTAACGATCTGGCGAAGGGGCGTAAAGAACTCCTGGC
>JAIORC010000274.1 GCA_021108335.1 Phycisphaerae bacterium | reverse complement strand
GGATTTGTGATTTCATCCTGGATAAGCACCGCTTTGCGCCCCGGCATGGTAACGCCGCGGAGAACCTTTTTCGCCTGGCCGCGGTATGCGTTAGACATATCTACAACCGCATGAACGTGGTCGGGCTTGGACGAAAAGTCGAGAACTTTGCTGGTGCTGTTCTTGACGTGCTGAAGCTTGCTGCCGATGACCAGCGTATTGTGGCTTTTTGACGCGAGGCGATAATAGTTCCACCGTCGACCGCCTTCTTTGTGATCCCAGTAACCCGGCAGGGTATAGCTGTCGCCCCCGAGGTCTATCGCCCACATGACGCCGTCGGAGGAGAGCACAAAGGTACCAACATCCATATGGCCATGGCCTAAGTTATTTTGACCGCCCTTGAAACCCACAAAAATGGCATGTTCGTCGTTCCAGGCGCTACGCATAGTCATGACGCCCGCTTTGCTGCTGAAAGATACATCGAGTGGCAATTTATCAGTGCTCGATGCGTCGCCCCGCTCATCGAACCAGGCAATCGACAAGGCGTAAAGTCGGGCATATCCGTAATAACGTATCTTGTACTTACCTTTGTTCCGCTGCTTGTTCCGCTCGATTTCACTTTTCTGTACTTTGCGAGCAAACCAGGCGCATGGAGGGCTGTCAAACTTGCGGGCCAGCCAGTACATAACAGGGTTAATACCCATCCCCGTTCCGCAATCGGCATGATTGAAACTCCTTATGCCTGTCGAAATGCTCGGCCAGATCATGTAGATCGGGAAATACATCGTACTGGCGAAACCTTCCGACTTGGCAAGGCCGAAATCGCTGCCAAGGGCGCTGTCCAGTGCGGAGAACATCACGGCGGCGAAGGAGGTTCCGTACGTCCAGTACCCCGGCCCTTCGTGCCATGAGCCGTCCGGCTTGTAGGGTGTCATTCCGTTTTGCACGGAGCGTATGGCATGGGAAACCACCTTTTCCGCGAGGTCGGGTTCGTCTTCGGCTATCGCCAGTGCGCCCAGGGTCTGCCCGGCGTTGCAAACCATGTTCCAGTTATGATGACACCTGGTCCACCATCCCTTTCCTTTTTTGGGGTGGTCATAAGCCTTCATGCCCGGTTTAAGTGCCTTAGCTATAATGGCGTTTCGTATCGTGGTGCGGTCGGCCTTGCTCAATGCGTCGTAAAACCAGTCGTAACCAATTGCCATGCCGGCACACATTTCCGACAGATCCAGAAAGTGGTCCGGATTCCAGGTCTTAAATGCCGCTACCGCGAGCATCTCCTTGCGACCACGCTCGAAAAATCGCTTGTCGCCGGTAAGCCGGTACGCCATAGCCAGCACCGAAACCCTGGCGAGACAGGTTCGACTCTTGCCGAGAAGCATCAGACGCTTTTTATACGAGGGGTCTGATTTGTATTCGAGTACCCGTTCGGTGAGCATTCTTTCGGCGTTGTTCTTGAGTTGGGTGATAAGCTCAGCCAGAAATTTATCGCTCTTGGCGAGTTTTTCTATACGTCGCTGGTCGGCATTGGTAAACAGTAATCGCGGGTGCTCTTTGCGAATATTAGCCAATACGTTCCGCCGCAAAGGCGCGGGTCGCGGCTTGGCCTTCTTCTTCGAAGGTTGCGCACCTTCCGTGCCGGAGCAGGCGACCAGCAGTGTCAGAGATAAACAAAAAACCATCGAGCCGATTCTTTTGAACATATACCTATCCTTTGCATTATGGGGTTAAACGAGAATGAGCAAACTTAAGGGAACCTCTAAAAATTTCGCCGGCAAGACTAATGTTGTTCGTCGAAAGTTTCCCAGATATTTTCTATGTAGACATTATTCGCGGGGGTAAAACGTCCGCCAATCATTTGTTCGAAATCTTCATCAAGGAGACTTCTGGCAACCCAGGATACCGCGCCGTCTCCATAGCCTGCGTTTACCCCGTCTTTGTGTCGTTGAGCCACATGGCCGGCTGCCGAAGCAAAATCCGCGACAACAGCCTTCGAACCCAATTCGTGCAGGCGAACCCTTTTGCTGAATCGCCAGTTTACTTCCGGCCTGGAGCCGTATCCTGCGCGTGTAGTACCCCCCGACCCCGGCGGCCAGCGATTACTGTCGGTGTTAAAGCACGCACCGATATCTGTCGTGTTCGTCGGGCAGTAGAACGCCTTCGGCTCGGGCATCAAGTCCGCAAGATAAAGACCGCCAAAAATGATGAAACCAGGGCCGCCAGCCCCATAGATCGGATAGTTGAACTGTTTTGTACTCCAATAACCTACCGGCACATAACTGTTATACTCGCTTGCATAGGAGGTATACGCCAAAGTTACATGACGCTGGTTAGCGGCGCAAACAGTTCGTTTAGTCAAGTCTCTGGCTCTATTGAGGCTCGGCAGCAGAATGCTCGCCAGCAGCGAAATAATGGCGATTACGACAAGCAGTTCTATGAGCGTAAAACCGCGAGATCGCCCGGTATCACTTGATGGTTGACACTTATTCATAATGCTGCTTCCTTTATAATGCGGAAACTGCAGATTTGCCAGTCAATTGTTACCTGCCCGCAAAAAGCAGGAGAAGTATGCCGGGGCACACAACTGCCATGCCCCGACACACAAGATGAAAAAGACAAACACTAATTTTTATTTTCTTCGTCGGCGAAGGGCAAGCGGCAGACCGAGCAGAAGCAACGACATCGTCGCCGGCTCGGGGACATAATCCACTACAAGTTCGGGGCTTACGGCACCGCTTGAATAATCCTTGGAGCGGAATCGCACATAATCGCTTCCAGTACCGGTGGCAATGAGAATAAACCCGGCATTGTTGCTGTTATCATCCACCCAGGCTTGAACGGTACTTGCGGAAACAGAAGCCTGGTACCATGCATTCGCGGATAAGTCAGTAAATGCCGCGAACGAACCCACCTCGGTGGCGTAATAGTCTGTCCCAGACGTACTGGCGCCTGGCGATCCTGCCCAATCGACAGTATTGTACACTCGATCGCGCCAGCAAGAGACACCAGACTGCGCATAACCGCTAGTCCCCTCGACCCAGCCGGCGTTGTCTTCGTGCAACCGATAAACCTTAATGGTTACATTTCCTCCTACGCCTATGCTTTTCCCGGAAAGATAAAGTCTGAGTGTTGCCCCGGTAACTGTGTCTATACTGTAGTTATGAAGATCAGTAAACCTGAGAAGCCCATGTCGCGTGGCAGCACCCACATTTCTCACATAAAAATCGTCATCGCTTCCAAACTGGTTGTTCCAGCCATCCCCTCTCAGGTAGGTATCCTCGACATTTGAAGTTTCGCCTTGGGAAAAGGTCTTCTGATCCGCCATTGCCGTCTGCGCTCCGACCAACAGGGCGACCATCGCTACCAGCGTCATCAATGTAATGAGCTTTTTCATTTCGTTACTCCTTCTCTTTTTCGGCCCGAATGGGCCTTCCAAATCTTCTCTGGAGACCATCTCCAAAGACCTGCTGCTTACCCCACAACGCATGGGGTTTCCAACTGCTCCGTCCATCCTGTTATGTTCCATTCGTACGTTCCTCCTCTTATTCACATTTTATTTCTCAATTCCGTTTACTGGCCTTACGGGGGAGGGCCGATTGTTTCGCCCTCAATAAATTCACAGCCGAATTGCACATGGCTTGCAGGCATCTCGGGATGTTTTATCCGATTGATCAATTGCCGCACGGCTGCGGCACCCATCTGCTCGAATGGCGGGCGGACGCTGGTTAACCTGGGACAGCCATGCTCCGGTTCCAGGCCGCTGAATCCGGCAAGCGAGACATCCTGCGGAACCCGCAGGCCTCGCGCAGTCAGCTCCGGATACAGATCGTATCCGATATAGTCATCAGCACAGACCCAGGCCGTAACGCCGCGCCGCACATGCTGGGCGACCGCATCGGCTTGCGCCTCGACATCCAGGCGAGGGCCGGCAAGATTGATTTCAATGTTCGTGTCGCGAGGCAGGGATAACTGGTCCAACGCCCGCATGTAGCCGGCAAAACGAGGATACGTCCACGAAGTGGGCTGAGATCCCGACAGAAAACCGATCCGCCGGTGCCCCAGACCATGCAGGCGATGCACCAACGTGCCAACGCTACTGATGTAGTCGTTATCGATGCAATCGACACCGAGATCCAGATGCGGATGGATAATCGATACGCAGGGAACCTCGCCGGCCAGGTGGCGCACCATATCGCGAGAGAAGGTGTAGATCAGTATCAACCCGGACAATCTGCCATCCCGCATCTCTGGAAACGGGTATTGCGACTCGAGAATTTGCCGGCGGCGCTCCGCTCCGACGAAATATGTGGCTTGAGAGATGTTGGTGTCCTGCAGCGCCTCGCTGATACCGGCAAGCTCATAATACGGGGCTGCCGTAGGATCGCACTTGAATTCGTCCGACCAACTGAGTGCTACTCCGATTGTCCCGAGGTCATTCCCGGCTGAGTTACGCTGATGCGAAGCTT
>JAIORC010000206.1 GCA_021108335.1 Phycisphaerae bacterium | reverse complement strand
AAACCCCCATGAAGAACTATTGCAATACCGATCCGCCTACGTCCGCGTTGGCCAAGTGGGAGCTGGAAAACACCGGTATTGCCGCCAGGTACCGTCAACTGTGCTTGAAAATCGTTACACGAAGCCCCGGCCTAACTGCCAGGGAGGTCGAAGATCGCATCGATATCAAGGCACACAAACGCCTGCCGGAACTTCGGGCCGCCGGGTTGGTGCATAACGGCAAGACCCGCCATTGCACTATCAGCAACCGATTGGCCATGACCTGGCACCCCGGCAAAGGAGAGCAAAACGATGAATAAGTTGAATATCAACCGGAATATGCCCCAAGGCAAACCAGCCGCCCGGCCAGTGATACTTCGTTTTCCCACTTTAACCCCTCACCCAAAGGAAACTCGTTCCATGGTAGACACGACGGCAGACGCAAACCAATGTTTAGAACTCCTCATAATAGTATAAGATAATACAAATAATGCTTAATTTAATCCATTCCAATATTCGCTTATGACAGTACACTATTTTGTAATTGCTGCATGAAAGGCAGGGCGACTGGAGCGCCTGTATGTTCTTGTACGAACCAATCCCCAGCAAGCCCCTGCCTCCCATGTCGGACATAAAAGCCAGAAACGCCGGCTACGACAAACTGGACAAGACACTTAAAAAGAAAATCGAAAAAAAAGCGAAAAGAAATAAAAGATTATCAACGGAAGAGTTTTTGTCTTGTGTGTCGGGGCATGGTAGTTTCGTACTCCGACACACTGTTTTGGTTTTTGCAAGCGGGGTGATACGATAATGGTCAATAACACAGAAGCAAAATGCTTGCCTGGTATAAAAAATGCACGACCTGAAAATCCGGTCATAGGAGTTTTTGCTCCGTGTGATCCCAGAATTGACAAGACAAGCAGACAACGTGCTCAAAACATCGTTGGCCTCATTGCCAATGCGATACGCGGTGAGGTTGTTTTGCCTGACAAAACACCTGTTGAGGTTGTTTATTCAAATGTTCTTGTCGACGGCGAGAAGCAGGCCGATATTGTCGCAAGGCAGTTTCAAAAAGCAGGTGTCGATATTCTTGTTTGCGTGCCGGATACATGGGCATTCCCACAACTCACTACTATTTCTCTTTTGCAGCAGTTTCCAAAAGAGACCCCCATAAATATCACCTGCGGTAACAGTGGTCCCAAGCCCGGCGTGGTTTACGCCCACGCAACAACAGGCGCGATAAGTCAGTACGGCAAAATGGTTCATCTTAATGTTGGAAATTGGGCTGACGCAGGTATGAAGCCGAAGATGAGCGATGCCACTAAAACGGCTTTGATTGACTGGTGCTATGCTGCTGTTACTGCCGTAGCCCTTCGAGGCAGGCGCGTAATGATATTCGGCCATGATTCAATGGGAATGGAGACAGCTTTAGCACACATTATACCTACAAGAAATACGTTCGGCCTTGAGATAAGCCGGCTGGACATGAAATTGCTCTCTGATATGCTCAGCAAAAAGGCGTACCACACAAAAGAGCTTAAAGAACTTCGCGGCTGGATAGATAAGCATATCGGTAAGAGGCTGGAACTTAAAAAATCGGCAGACAGCGACAGATTTAACCAGTCTTTGGCGATGTATCTTATTAATCGTGATTTAATGAAAGACTTAAATGCTGTAGGCGGTGGTTTTATGAGCCAGCTTGAATGGGGAAGTGATTTGAGAGGCCTGCCACTTCCGGTAGCTGACTGCATGGAATCATTGTTTAACAGTACCTTTGATCACAATGGGCCAAAGGCCGCAGTGCCTTACGCAACCGAGGCAGATGTACAAGGGTTGTTAACAATGCTGTTCATGACCTGGCTTTCCGGTGGCAATCCACCTTTGTTTATGGACTTTAGAAAAGTCTGGGAAGCTTGGGAAATAAAGAAATTAGCCGCCAAGGTCGGCATAAAGAAGTTACCCAAAGGTGCTGACCGGGCAACAAAAGGTCTCGTCGACGGCAACAATTCCGGCAGCGCTTCATTAGACTGGGCCGCTCTGCCCGGCTCATCGCTTGAAAAGATAATGGCTGGCATACAAATGCCTTTGGCTGATGCGGATTACTTTCCCGGAGGCGGCAACTCCATAACTTTTATGACACCGCCCGGCATTGAAGGTGTAGCAGGCAGAATGGCGTATAGCAGCCTTAACGACAAATTCAGCCTGATATGGGATGAGGCAAGGACGACCGAAGTTCCCGCCAAACTTGGGCAAAAGATGATCAATCTTACAAACTGGAATTGGCCACACACTTTCATTGTACCCAAGTATGCCACTATGGCGGAATATAAACAATACGCTCCTGCAAATCATCTGCATATGACCTGGAATTTGCCAGTCGCAAGGCTTCAATACTGGATGGATTTGACAGGTGTTTTGAATGTTATGCCATGGGCGGCAAGGCCGAAGTTTATTGAAGGCCTTGACAGACCCCAGCCATTAATCCACCTGCTCAATGGTGGTGAAGATACCTATAAGGCTTTGGCAAAGTAAACCTGGGAAATTGACATGGTACATTCTAATGCCCCATTATTGCTGAAGATGAATGGAATTTATAAGAGTTTCTCCGATGTGGAAGTTCTTACGGATGTTCATTTTGATTTATCTCCCGGCGAAGTCCATATCCTTGCAGGTGAAAATGGTGCGGGCAAAAGTACGCTTATGAAAATCCTTGGCGGTATTCATACTGACCACTCAGGCTCAATTGAGGTTAATGGCAAGGATGTTGATTTCAAATCAGTGCAGGATGCAACTTCCGCGGGGATATCGATAATATACCAGGAGCTTTCTCTTATCGGCCCGCTGAATGTTGCCGAGAATATTTTTCTTGGCAAAGAGAAAAGTTCTTATTCATGGCTTAATAAATCACAGATGCTTGAGTATTCCAAACAGTTTTTAGATAAACTTGGTTTGGATATCAATCCCAAAGACAATATCGAAAATTTTCCAATCGGCATTCAGCAGATGATTGAGATAGCAAAGGCCCTCGCATTTGATTCAAAAATTATTGTGATGGATGAGCCTACAAGCGCATTGACCGAGCCCGAGGTTAAAAAGCTTTTTAAGATCATAGAACAACTTAAAGAACAAGGCTGCGGAATAGTGTACATCACCCATAAGATGGAGGAGATATACAGCATCGCAGACAGAATAACCGTATTAAGGGATGGCCAATATATCGGGACGGAAACCGCTGAAAACCTGCCTTCCGAAAAATTAATACGATGGATGGTAGGCAGGGAGCTTAATCAGCAGTTCCCTCGCCATACACCACATATCGGAAATGCGAGACTACAGGCGAGAGTCTTCACAAAAGAAAATATAAGCAAAGGTGGCGAAGTTTTGGGGCAGTAGCCACAGGGTTCCCAAAGTCCGTCGAATTTGAACTGTTTATAAAATTAAGAACTTACGGAAGTTTATATGAAAATTGGTTCATCCGGTTAATGCATAGGTAATGCTGTAAAGGCCGAGCCTCGCCTGCATCGGCCCATAATTCACGGCCTGCTCCGCGAGGGCGAAACCATGAACATCATCGCCGCGCCGAAGGGCAAAAGCTGGATGTCGACCGACCAGGCAATGGCCGTTGCGTTGGGTAACCCTTGATTCGGCATATATTCGAAACCGTTGCCGGCAACGTCCTGATTGTCGATAACGAACTCCACCCGGCGACGTCGGCCAAGCGGCTGCGAGATGTCGCCACCGGGCGTGGTATCGATACCGACAAACTCTCCGGGAAACTGTTCGTCAAGAACCTGCGTGGTTCGCTGAAGAATCTGTATGGCCTGGGGCGGTTTTTCGCCGAGATTGAACCGGGACGATACAAGTTAATCATCCTCGACGCCTTCTATCGCTTCATGCCGTCCGGCTCCGACGAGAACGATAACGGCACGATGGCGAACCTTTACAACCACCTCGACCAGTACGCCGCCAGGCTGGGCTGTGCGTTTGTCTTAATCCACCACACAACCAAGGGCAGCCAGTCCGGCAAAAAAATCACCGATGTTGGTGCCGGCGTTCAGGCTCGCGCTACCGATATCCACCTCGTCCTGCGAAACCACAAGGAGCCGGGCATTGTCGTCCTAGACTGTTCAACGTCAGCTAAAATGGGAGTGAATCGGGAAATTTGGATTTGGAGAGGATTTTTCCATTGACAGACCGAAAAAATGCGGTATGATACAGGTGTGCTAAATCGATTAGGCTCAATCGATTCAGCAGCCAAGGACTTTCCAGGAATGGCATATGACCCAGGTTTTATTACAAGACGTAGCGAAAAAAGCGAAGGTTTCCAGTGCAACGGCTTCTGTTGTACTCAACAATAAATCTTCCGTGATCCGTATCAGCGAGGCAACACGCAAACGGGTTAAGGAGCAGGCAATTAAAATGGGCTACAGGCCAAATCTACTAGCCAAGGGGCTGCGTAAAGGCAAGACCCATACGATAGGCTTTTTGACCGGATCGCCGGCCCTTGAGATCGTTTCGACCATGGA
>JAIORC010000248.1 GCA_021108335.1 Phycisphaerae bacterium | reverse complement strand
GTTTCTTGTTTTGTCGCTGAAGAACAACCAACTGCTGCCGCAGAGCCAGATTCTCGGCGAATACCCAGACGCAACCGTGAAAGAGTGTCCAAATAGCAGCCAACCACAAACAAACAAATTCCATAATCCAGATTCTCCCGGTGCGTAGAAAACCTTGCATTTTACAGGAAATGATTGCGATGGGGAATTTGCTAATTCTTGTCAATAAAGACCAACGGAGTTTTCGGGAGGGCCAATGATTTTTTTAGAAATGGCCATGGCTGTTTGTTGGGGAACGGCGGCTTGGCCGGCAAAGGTAGGCCATTGAGCGATAGCAGCAAACACTTCGTCGATAATCGAGTTGGCGTCCGTTGTGGCGATATCGAATTGTCTGGCGAGTTGGAGCATGTGATCGCGATTTGGGGCTTTGCCTTCGCCGTTTATGGTAGTGGTGTGTTCGCCGCCCGGGCCGGTGGTATATGTAAGATCGTAGGCGAGGGAAAGGCTCCAGAGGCTGGTAGTGTCGTCCAGGATGAAGGCGAAATTTTTGGCATGGTCGTCACGGTTGTGGGCCTGGACGTTGAAGGCCATCAGCCGAAAGGCCCGGAGGACGTCGGCGCGATTTCTGGTGAGGATGGTGGTGGCTTTGAGCAAATCGGCGTAGTCGCAGCTGGGAATGCGGAAGTTTGCATGGATCAAATTGCCAAACGTGTGGACATGAAAACGCCGGTTGCCCACTGCCCGGTCAAACCGCTTCACGCCAAAGAAGCGGTCGCCCTGACTGGTTTCGAACAGTCTGGTTTCGGGCATATCGATACCGCTTGCTCGGGCCATCAGGGAATAGGCGTATTCGACGGGGCCTGCGTCGTCGGCCTCTTCCTTTGCCGAGAATTTCACGATCCAATGCTCGAATCCGGCGGGCAGATTGTCCTCGCCGGATATAATCTCACCGGTAACCGGATTGTAGCCGACAAGTACCTTCGGACGAGCACCGCCGGGGCTGCCGCCTGCACGTAGCAATTCCGGAAGGACATCGCGGGCCTGACCCGCGTAAATTTCCCGTGATTGCCGGGCGAGTTCATGCAGATCGAATATCGCGGCGGCGGTATCTGTTCGGTCGGTTGGCGGGTGATACGTCAATGCCCCCATCGTTCGAGTGCTGAGATAAGCCAGTCGCTCCAGTGGCCCGATGGCCGCTGGTTCCTTGCCGAGCTTGCGGAAATAACGGTCTATCAACAGCAGCCCCCATCCGTCGGGGAGCGAATCGTCGAACAGCCCGAACAATGGCCCAAACTGGCGGTCGGCGTGTTCGATCAGGCCCGGCTTGGCGGGCAAGGTAAATGGTGAGAGTTCCATCCCACGTTCCAGCCAGCCGGCATCGTACTCGAAAAACAGCCTGTGCTTTCGCTGGGCCAGTGTTCCGACTTTCACCGAATTGTTCGGGGCGATGGTGAAATGGACTTCTAGTTCCTGCGTCATGTCGGCCATCAGATTTTCCCTCGCTTGGGGATTGGAGATTTGTCGCGGGATTTCAGTTCCGACAAAGAAGCCGCTTCGGGGAGAACCAGAAGTTTGTCGAATTCGACCAGCCGGCCCAGAGCGTAAGCGAGGCGAAGGAGATTCTTCAGCGAAATTTGCCCCGTAGCCTCGAAACGTTTCAGCGAGCTTTCCGACACGCCTGCCCGTTTGGCCAGCGTGGTGCGTTTGTACCCCGCCTGCAGACGAAGATTTTTCAACCGCTCAGCCAGCAGGTTGGCAGTCTCAACTGGAGAAAGCAGACTGGGAATCATTTTGGTCATGGAAATATTATACCTTTCTCAGGGCTTATCGTCAAGATATGGTCTATATTATTAACAAATTTGCCCTAACAGGCATTATGACACCCTTTAGCCTGCGGTATTTTATTGTGTTCCAGAAGTCTGGTTCTTGCCCCTTGATGACAGACGAAGCCGCATCGCGACGGCAGTTTTCTTAAGGTTGGTCATAAGTTATTCAGGTGTATGTGCAAACATCTTGCAAACAAAGAGCTGCCGCAACTTATAAAGCCTGTTCTCAAGCTGAACGTCGTGAGTTCGAATCTCATCGGCCGCTTGACCCCGACGAGGCTGAACGCTTCGCCGGGGTTTTCTTTTGTCCTTATTTTGCAAGGGTTTACGCTCGCAGACTGGCAACTCGCCGCAAAACAACACATCCCGTAATTCCAGCCGCAATTGACGCCGCACATCACCATTCTTGTCAGAAAATGACAAAAACGGACATCCAACGACGCATTTTTTCGTAAGCCCCGTCATAAGCCAATATGCTGAATCTTTCGAGTCCGATTCATCCTCCAGCCGCCTCTGGCGTAACGAAAACCGGCTGAGGTGGAAAACTCCGGCAGCATCGTCAATCGCTTAATTTGTGGAGTTGCAATAAAATCACAGACACCGGTTTGTCGCATCTTGCCAATATCCAGAAATTGCGGAGGCTTAATCTGCAGGGCTGCCGCAAAATCACCGATGCTGGCTTGGCACACTTGGCCAAGTTGAAACAATTACGAGTGCTTGTACTAACCGATTGCGGCAATATCATTGACGCAAATATCCAGTCTCTCAAGAAGGCGCTGCCGAATTGTCGTATTAGCAAATAAAAATTATGGCAGAAGCATGACGACTCAGAAGAAGTCGCCATGATGTGTTGCCCCAAAGGGTTATAAGTCCAGGAAGACAACACGAAAGCCGAAGCCGTAGTGGAAGAACGTGCCGCCGGGCGTGAACCAGTTGCGACTCGCTGAGCGGCAGAGCCTTGGACTGCTGATCCAGGAACCGCCGCGGAGAACACGGTACGTGCCGGAATTCGGTCCCTGTGGGTCGCGGGTATTCGCATTCGCGTAAGAAACTTTGTACCAGTCTCTGCACCACTCCCATACATTTCCGTGCATGTCATACAAACCCCAGGCGTTGGGCTTGAAACTGCCAACGGATATTGTCTTTCCGCGATCTACACATTTTCTTCCATTACCGTAAGTGTAATCCCCGTCATAGTTCGCCTGGTTCGTGCTGATTGTCGAACCTGTGTTAAACGGAGTCGTCGTTCCCGCACGGCAGGCGTATTCCCACTCGGCCTCGGTGGGGAGACGTACCATTTTGCCTGTCTTCCTTGATAACGCCTTGCAGAACGACACAGCGTCGTTCCAGGATACTTTTTCCACAGGATTTTTCGCGCCTTTGAAATGACTGGGATTCTTGCCCATTATCGCCTGGTACTGCTCCTGTGTTACTTCATATATGCCCATGTAGAACGGCTTGGTGATTGTTACGAGGCGCTGCGGGCCTTCGTCCTTACACCAATCTACTTTTGCTCTCCCTTTTTTTGCCACTTCTTCCGTCGAATCCTTGCTGCCCATCATGAACGTTCCGGCGGGAATATGGGCGAGTTTCATTGTTACGCCGGGGGCCAAGTCGAGAGTAATGTACTTGTCCGGGTTACTATCAGCCTCTATCGTAATGCGATTATCTGCATTACCTTCAGCCTTACCTTCATCCTTTTTGGACTCGGAACATGAAACGCCAAAGGTTAACAACAATAGCAGGCAAGCTGTCAGTACGGCCCCCATCCCGCCCGTACCGATCGATTTGGTTAAATGATACCCGCCGACGTGAATATCCACGTGTTTTTCCATTGAATTATCCCTTCAAAGAAATTGAACCACCCGAATTTTACAAAATTAAGTGTCCTGTGTCCATTCATGTTGAAATGAATACCTAAAGTAAGTCTCCGTCGATCCAATGGCTATGCTGTGGCAAACTCGGTGTTCTTTTGGGGCGTTTTCAAAACGCCGGCAGCGAGTCTACTGCACCGGCTATGTCCAGCAGGGCTGGGTCGGTGTAGACGTTCATGGTTAGTTCTATTTTGGAGTGGCGCATGGCGGCCATCGCGGTTCGGGGCGCGACGCCGGCCCTTGCCAAGTGCGTTCCGAACGTGTGCCGCAGGGCGTGAATATCGACCTGAACGTCCTGCTGATCGAACCGGCAACAGCGGCACATGGCCGGTTCGATCAGCAGGATGATTCAGTCGGGGACGGTCTCGGCCGCTATCTTGCGGGCTTCTATCAGCTGTTGGGAATAATTGCTTCCTACAGCGGATACATACTCCGAAATACCCGGAGCATTGGGCCAGCAATGCACGTATCCGCCCAGCTATTTTTCCCTTTTCCTGGTCGCTCTCTTAACGAGTTTGCCAAACGTCTCGGCCAGGCGTTTATCGGGGTTTCCGCCGACGGTCCACATGGCGGGATCGTCGCCCTCAAGAGCTTTTCGAGCCAGCAATGCCATCGAATCGTTAGATGCTTCTCGATACAGGCAACAATAGGCCTCTGACCGAATGAACATCTCGCTATCGTCCGCAAGCACGCGGTACAAAGCTACGGCTTCGGGTGAGATACAGTTGCCTTTGCGGAGAAGTCCCAATAATTGCCTTCTGGCGTTAGTCGACAGGCCCTTCGGCTGCTTGAGCATCCCGATGATTTCCTGCTCAACCCAGGCGGGG
>JAIORC010000229.1 GCA_021108335.1 Phycisphaerae bacterium | reverse complement strand
TCTCAGGCGATGCATGCGTCGTCCACAGAGCATAACCAGAATTGGCACAGCCGCCCAAAACCATCGCCGACGACAGGATCAAACCCAAACCAAAAAATTTCGCCCTAGCAAGCATTTTCCACCCCTGCCAGTATGAGGTTCACTTCCGTCAGCCACGTTCGCAACGCTTCGCTGCTGCGCGGCGACGCCGCCAGCACGTCAATCTGCCCGCGAAGCTTGCTCCGGGCAACCATTCGCCTGAAAGCCACAGCCGCCGAAACATCCCGCGCGTCGAGCAATACCAACTTCGTCAGCACCGCTTCGACCTTATCCATCACGAGTTGATCCTGCCTCACAGCCATCTTGCGACGTAGCGGACCGCACCGCCGCAGCAGCCGGTTCCGCCGCAGCACATCCTGCAAGGCTGCGATGCCCGTTTTGTCCGAACCGATATAAATCGCCCGCATTCGCCTGGCTATCACCGTATTTTGGGTACGGGCCTTGTCCAACTCGCTTCGCAGCGTCTTCAACTCACCGGCCTGCTTCTGCTGCATCCGCCGCGTGCGTTCCAACTCACTCGCCATCCCCGCCAAGGCCTTCTTGTGCTTCCGCACCATATCAGGCCGAGCGAGTTTTTGCTTCATCGCCTTGAATTTCGCGGCGAGTGCCTCGTTGATCTTTTGCTTTTCGCCCAATTGATACTGAAGCTCATCGGCAGCGTCGGCTTTGGCCTTTGTCAACTCGGCTTCGAGGCGGCAAACCTGCCCGGCGGACTCCGCCCGCAAAGTTTCGATATCCCGCTGTAACCGCTTGATCCGGACCTGGTGTTCCCGCTCCCTTTGGGTAACAGCCTCGTTTACCCTGTCGTCGGCAAGGCCATCCTGATACATGTACAGCGAAATCCCCACCACCAGCGCCGCCGCTATTGCCGCCGAAATAGACCACCACCTCATCGCCGGCCTGGTCGTGCGACGCGAGCGTTCCGGCATCGGCGGCACATCGACCTTGCCCGTCGCCTCAGCCGTACCCCACTGCCGCAGCATTCGATCCAGCCGCTCGGATTGTTCGTTCCTGCTGTCCATAATCTTCTCTTATTTATACCGCCACGTATGCCCGACGCGCATACTTTTTATATTTATCGGCACACAAAATCGCCCGGTTCTTATTCAAAAATCCCTTTCTCGCGAAGGCAGGTCGTCAGCAGGCTCGCCGCCGTTGACAATCGCAACCGTACCGTCGCCTCGGCCATATCGACCTTCTGCGAAATGCCGCGAGTCGTAAGCCCCTCGACATACCGCAAATGAACTATCCGCCGCATATCCTCACCAAGCCGGCTGATGCAGTCCCGCAAGGCGTCCTGCTCCTCGCGGCTGGCGGACATCTCGACCTGCTCGTCGCCGGCAGCGAACATCTCGTCCGCCAATTGCGGATCGAACTGCTCCTGCTGTCGCCGCTGCCACTGCCTGCGGGCGACATTGCGGGCAATAGTACCCAGCCACGTCGTAAACGCCCCACGCCGCGAATCGTACGTCTTCAGCGACCGGAACACCCGCAGGAAAACTTCCTGCGTCAGGTCGTCGGCATCATGGCTGCCAAACCCGCTCCGCAACAGGTAAACCTTCACCCGTGGCCCGTGGGCGGCGTACAGGTTTTGACTGGCAGCGGAATCTCCAGCCAGGCATCGCGAAATCAGATTGTCGTCCGGCTTGACCATTGAGACACCATTGTTCGCCACAGGCCCCGTCCAGTCAACCACTCAACACAAAATCCGCCAGAATTCTGAAAATTTCCCGAAAAATTTTCCCACTCCGAAAAAAAATTCTGCGCACCACACCGCCATATGAGTATCTACTTCTAAAACCGGGAACCAGGAATCGGAAACTGGAATTGTAGGGTGGGTGCTTGCACCCACGCGGAAAACTGAAAAACACATGGCTTGCAAGCAAGCCATGCCACCCAAGCTAAAACAAAGTCGAAATCCGAAGGGAATCGGGTGCCATGCTTCTGCTTGCAGAAGCATGCGATAAGGAAACTCGTGAAAAAACCGTGGGTGCAAGCACTCACCCTACAGACCAATGAAACTTGCGAAAGGAGTTTATCATGCGAAACATTCAAACATTCTCACTTCTGGTTGTAACGGCTGGATTATTGATAGCAGGTTGTGCAACAGCACCTCACCGCTACGCGTTCTGGCAATCTGATCCTTCATGGAGTAAGTCCGCAGCACAACAAGATAAGTCCATTGGAGTTGCTGGGGAAAATGACAGGGCAAACGCCGAGCTTGCCCGCAAGGAGAAGTGGAATCGCGAGGCTTATGATCGGATTGTGGATAATCCTTTTCTCGCAGCCTTGGGCAATCCGCTTTCGACGTTTTCGATTGACGTGGACACAGCCTCGTATTCGAACACCCGGCGGATGCTCAACGGCGGGGCTTTGCCGCCGCGCGGCGCGGTTCGCATCGAGGAACTGGTAAACTATTTCCCATACGACTACGCCCCGCCGAAGACCGATTCCAAACGTCCGTTCGCCGTGCATACGGCTGTGGCTGTCTGTCCGTGGCAGCCGAAGCATAAGCTCGTGCGGATCGCGCTGAAGGGCAAAGAAATCCCCGCCGCCGAACGGCCGCCGAGCAACCTGGTGTTTCTGCTGGACGTCTCCGGCTCGATGAGCAACGACAACAAATTGCCGCTGGTCAAGAAGAGCATGAAGATGCTCGTGGATCGGCTGGGCGAGAACGATCGCGTGGCGATTGTGGTCTATGCCGGCAGCAGCGGCCTGGTGCTGGACAGCACCTCTTGCCACAAGAAAACCGTCGTGCTCAAAGCCCTCAGCCGGCTCGAAAGCGGCGGCAGTACCAACGGCGGCGCGGGCATAAAGCTGGCCTACAAAGTGGCTGCGGAAAACTTCATCAAAAACGGCACGAATCGCGTAATCCTCTGCACCGACGGCGATTTCAACGTCGGCACCACGAGCAGCAGCGAGCTGACGCGGCTGATCGAAGCCAAGGCCAAGACCGGCGTATTCCTGACGGTGCTGGGCTTCGGCATGGGCAATTATCAAGGCAATCGCCTTGAGACCCTTGCCGACAAGGGCAACGGGAATTACGGCTACATCGACAAGCCGGCGGAGGCGAAAAAACTGCTGGTCGACGGGCTATCCGGCACGTTGATAACCATCGCCAAGGACGTGAAAATTCAGGTGGAATTCAACCCGGCCCGCGTGGCGGCGTATCGGTTGATCGGCTATGAGAATCGCATGTTGAAGAAGGAGGATTTCAACGACGACAAGAAGGACGCCGGTGAGATCGGGGCTGGTCATACCGTTACCGCGCTGTACGAGGTCGTCCCTGTCGGGCAAAAGCAAAAAACGCCCGCCGTCGCGCCGGCGAAGGTGGACTCGCTGAAGTACCTCGCGCCCGCGAAGCTGACCAAGGCTGCCGACGGCGATGAGATGCTGACCGTCAAACTGCGATATAAGCTGCCGGCTGGTAAAAAAAGCACGCTTATGCAGGTTGCCATGAAAGACGCCGACGGGAAAATCGGCCGGCAGGACAAAGATTTCCAGTTCGCCGCCGCCGTCGCCGGCTTCGGCATGATACTGCGGGACTCGCCATACAAGGGCACATACACCTTGGCAGCCGTCAAAGAATTAGCTGCCGCCGCAAAAGGCAAAGACCCCAACGGCTACCGGGCGGAGTTCATAGCACTGGTAAAAAAGGCGCAAAAACTCAAGAAAAGCTGAGCGGGAAACGAGAACCGACAAACACACGGTCCCCAAAAGACTGTGCCACTTTACGATATCCTCACGCGGCGGCCATCCCTGGCCGCCGCGAAAACGTGGTACCGTGATAGCCTGGGAAGGCCACCACGCGGGGAAAAATCACATGTAAACCCCGCCGATATCCGTTGCGTTTCCCCGCCGATTTGTGTATTTTCACTTGCTCGTGAATTGTTGCTGCACAAGAACGGAATTTCTTTCTTGAAAGGGTATCACCATGCGTAACGCCATGTTTTTCGGATTTTCACTCGTCCTGCTGTTTGCCACACTTACCGCCCAAGCCGCCAAACCAAAACCGCCGACATCCCTGCTGGACGGGGCTGCGTGGAAATATAGCATCGATAAAGGCAAAACCTGGAGCGCCGAACCCCCCGTTGTCAAGCCCGGCAAAAGGGCAAACATCATCGCCAGGATACATTTCGACGTAAAAGACCCTCAAAAATGCACCATCCTGGAACTGCGGCGTAGCACGGTCGGCAGCTCTGTGCCCAGCTACAGGCTCAACGGCATAAAATTAAAAGGCCCGCTGGAAGGCATGCGATACCGCGTAATCCCCGCCATCCCCGTAAAACTCCTCAAAGCCGGCAAAAATACCCTCAATGCACGATTCAGAATCATAAACAGACCGCGAAGGGGCAAAAAGAGAACCGATCAAACAGCCCGCATGACGACGGAACTGCGGGACCTGACGCCCGCCCATCTGCAATTCGACATCGAACCGGTACTCGGAGCCTTCGGTAAAGACTATTTCACCGTTAC
>JAIORC010000045.1 GCA_021108335.1 Phycisphaerae bacterium | reverse complement strand
ATTGGGACCAACAACGTGCCGCATAATCCCCAGCCAGAAAATCCGGTCGCTCACCATACAGGCCCCCTCTGGAACCGAACTTGACACATCGGGCGTTCCGGGGTAAATATAAGACTGGACGCTACGGTTTTGCTCCGCCCAGTGACACGATTTTACTTCGTCTTTTACAAGGCGGAAAGAACTGGTATTGTGTTCCCGGATTGGATTATTCACATAATCGAAAAGCCCCCTTGTTGTAACCAATTGAAATTATTCGACTTTTAACGGAACACTACTGAGGAGGCATGACTCATGAAAAAAGGGTTGATTGCGTTAATCTGCGTTTCTGTGTTCGTAACCGGCTGCGAAATGGTCAAGCCCGTAGCCTCGCGATTTCCCGTGTCCGCCGAGCAGGCAGCCGGACGGGTCTTCTTTCTGCCGACGTTCGATGACGGGCCTGTCGCCCAGAGATTCGTTGAGGCGGGCAAGCCGTATCCGCGAAGCGAAGACGAGATGCTCGCCGACCTCTACCGTACGCTCGAAGTACTTAAGAGCAGGAATATCACCGCTGTATTTTACGTCCTCTATGTCCAGCACGATCCCGACGCCCCGGCATGGTCGCCCAAGCATTCGGAAGATGCGATGCGGCGGGTATTCACGCGGGGCATCAAGGCCATCTCCGACAACGGCCACGCTATCGCCCTCCACTGCTCTGATCACGACGAATACCGCAAGCTGTTCCTTGCCCGCAAGGCCGCCGAGGATGATTTGAAAAGGCTTATGGCGGAACTCGACCGTACTGGCGTGGCGTACTATCGCACCTGGCGCGTGCCGTACGGGGGAATGCGGACGTTTATGAACGAGCAACAGGTTGCCAAAAAGCTGTCGCTACCATTGCGGAACTGGCACATTGACAGCCACGATTGGACCACGAATTCCGACTCGACAAACTTCCTCAAAAAGGCGTATAGCAGCGACAAAAAATGGTCAGACAACGTCGTCAAGTACCTCCAGCGCGACGTAGCCCGCACGAAACGGCGGAAAGAATGCTGGCGGGATATCCTTTTTCATGTGTCCCTGCGGACAAGCTCGCATCTAAAGCAGTTCCTCGACGCCATCGAGCAGAAGGCCCGGGAGGTCTACTCCAAGCCGGACGATCCGAAGTTCACCTGGCTGAGCTTCGATGATCCGATCCGCGGCGCCGTTCTGCACGACTATCTCAACAACGAATCGACCGCCGCGTCCGCATCAAAGCCCAGCCCTGCCTCGCGGTAAGCATATTCGGCGGGACGTGGGGGGCGGTTACTGTATCTGGGAGTGCCTTTCCCGAAGTATTTCTACGGCGAGGGGAAGACTTCCCGGATTTTATCCTCGCTGACCTATCTCCTCGGTTACATCGCCATATCTGTTGAATAACTCCTTGGCTATGGTGTACACTTAGATTGTATCATTAGAACGTTAGGATTTTTGGGATGACTTGTAGTATTGTGTCTTCGGATTATCAAGACAACGGGAGGAAACCCGATGAGACGATTGTTTTGTAGTTTGCTGGTCGTGGGGATTCTGGTCGGCTGCAAGTCGGTACCACCGCCGGAGCCTGTCGCCCCCAGGCATATCAAGCCGCAAACGGACTATACGCCCGAACTGTGGGTGCTCGGCGGAATGGGAAGCTACGAGAAGAACCCCAACGAGATGTACATAGCCAAGACGCTGCAGGAAAAAATTATCGGTATCAGATGCGATGTTTGCGTACCAAGCGAGACTCGCGAGTTCGGGCCTAACAGCATTCTCCGCAATCTTTTTAATACACCAAAATGGCTTGACGCCGATGCCGAACAGCAGGCTATATGGGCGTTGAAGATGTTCGTCAACCCCAAGAGGGACCGGGGCCATTTCATCCGCAAGGGCAAGATCACGCGGATACGCGCGATCCTGGTCGCACCGTGTACACAGACACTCCCACCGAAAACAACGCCGGGCGTGGATATGAAGGTACTGATCTATCGCGATCCGAAAGACTCGATCCCTAACCAGGAATTAGGCGCGCCAAACAGCATGGAGTATTTCTCTGAGTTTGGCGACCTGAAAATTCTCGATACCCGTCCAGACACCGTGCCCGACCTGCTGGGCAGGCTTAAACCCGGTGGCGTCCAGGGACACCACCACTTTACGGGTTACTGGTATCATGACTTGCCTATATTGGAACAAGTGAGCAGGCAATGGCAGCCTTCGGGCAAGCAGGAGGATAGTGTAGGCCGGCTGGAGAAATGGTTGCACTCGGCGGATGTGGACTACATTTTCATCGGTCACAGTCAGGGAGCCAATATGATCATGAAGATACTGCACATAGGTTGCGATACGGGAGATAAGAAGAATGCGAAAAAGCCTTAAATATATCGGCCTCGCAATGTTGTCTGTCGCGTTGGTGGCCGGCTGCAGCACTCCATCCAATCCGGGGCGTGCGTTCGGCAAGGCCTACAACAGGGTAGGTCCGAACTACCCGTACAAGGCGGCGACGTCGGTGGCGGTTTCGCCGGATGGGAAGCTCCTTGCTGCGGCGAAGATCGACTGTGCCGACGTGTGGGACATCGAATCGGGTAGGCGTCTGCGCCGGTTCAAGGCATTGGGCGACTGGGGTATCACCGACGTCGTTTTCCTCGACGACGACACGCTCCTGACAGCCGGCCGTGACCATGCCCTGCGATTCTGGTCCATCAACACCGGACAGGAAATCCGCCGAATCACCCAGCCTGGGTGCTGGTTCACTCCGCTGGCGGTCTCGCCGGACCGCAAAACCGCCGCCTCGCTGGAAGAAGGCGGGAAAATCTGCATCTGGGATCTGCAGGCTGGGCGTCTGAGACGTTCGTTCGCCGGCCAGGCCGATGGCGTGCAGGATATAGTCTTCCTCCCAGACGGTAAGGCGCTGGTAACCAGCAGCAATGCCGAAAATGCCATCGTGATATGGGACATCGCAACCGGCAAGAAGCTCCAAAGTATCCCAGCCGAAACATTCGGCATGGCGGTCTCGCCGGACGGCGAGCGCCTGGCGTTCCGAAAGGACAGCGCCACCATTGTCTGGAACCTGAAGAACAACAAACCCGAGAAAGTCCTTGCCCCGCTACAGTACGGCGTGGGGCATTTCTCGTTCACTTTCAGTCCGAACGGCCGAATGCTGGCTGCTGCGGAATTGGGCGGCGACATACTGATCTGGGACCTGGCTACGGGCAAAGAATTAGCCGATTACGACGGCCCGGACGGCGATGGCTTGGCAATCGTATTCAGCCGCGACGGTAAAACCATTTTTTCTGGCGGCCACCGCGACACGACGGTCCGCCAATGGCCCGTGCCGGACCTGCCCAAGCCCCAGCCGCCCGCATCCCAACCCGCCGAATAATCACCTATTAACGTCTTTCTCATACCGACCGATTGGCTAATGAAACGGCCAGTGAACGACCGATTCATATGTCTCTGGAACAAAAAGAATTGTTTCTGTACCGCATTACGGAAGTCGCATCATGAGCAGGAACCAGACCACCGACTGGAAGGCCGCGAGTTTGTGTCAAATCGTCCTGGTAAGCGTCTTGTTTTGCGGGGCCGGCTGCACGAGCCTGGGCCCGAGGACTGTAAGGCCCGACCGGATAGATTACAACAACGCCGTCTCCGAGTCGTGGAAACAGCAGACCCTGCTGAACATCGTACGCCTCCGGTACGGGGACGCCCCGGTGTTCATCAAGGTGGCCCAGATCATCGGCGGGTATACCATGGAACAGAGAGGGAACCTCGGCTGGGGCATCGACGAGCTAGAAAGCCTCCGCTGGATTAACTCGTTCTCTATCGGAGCCGAGGCGAAATATACAGATCGGCCGACGATTACCTACATGCCAATGACAGGTTCCAAGTTCATACGGAACATGATGACGCCCATTCCCGCGGAAGTTGTCCTCTTTATGATCCAGGCCGGCTGGCCTGCCGATGCCGTCATGCAGTATACAGTGCAGGCCGTCAACGGTCTTCAAAACCGTTTGAACACGCATGATAAACGCACGCCGGGCAATCCGGACTTTTTCAAGTTGATCTCGTTGCTCCGCGACGTACAGGCCAGCGGCACACTGGGCCTGAGAGTGGAGAAGCAAGAGAAAGGCCCAGACGCCATTGTCTGGTTTTTCTCTGATCAACGGATGAGCCCTGGGGTGATTGAGAAGACCCGACAGATCCGAAAGATACTCGGCCTTCGTGCCGAGGCGAAAAAATTTCGGGTTACTTTTGGCGGTGTTGCGAAAGATGATCTCAATATCAGTATTAAGACACGTTCGATGTTTCATCTCCTGATTGACCTCTCCTCTTTCGTGAATGTACCTCCGAAGCACATCAAAGACGGCCAGACCGAGGAGTCGTTGCCCATTGCCCCGGGGGCCAGGCCGCTGATCACGATCTACAGCGGCCGGTGGAAATCCGATAACACCTTCGCGGCTGTTCAGTACAATGGGTATTGGTACTGGGTCAACAAGTGCGATCGCCCATCCAAGCGGGCACTATCATTCATGGTT
>JAIORC010000375.1 GCA_021108335.1 Phycisphaerae bacterium | reverse complement strand
GCTATGGTCGGGCCTGGTGTTGCTGGCCGGGGCTGTGGGATTCATCATCTGGCTGATGGTGCCCCTCTTCCTCGTCGGCTTGGCTGTCTTCGTTGTAACCGTCGCGATAATCTGCCTGCTCTACATAGTCCACCGAAACACGCTGGTAGACCCTGCCCACAAAATAGGTTCAAAGCAATGGAGGCAGGATGTTAAAGACCGACGCCACCACAAGCACGTGCAAATCGACACCAAGCTGCGAATGTACGACAAAGACAGCCAGCCCGTCATGCTCACCGACGCCGAAGCCGGCAACCGCGAACTGGTACAAAGCTATAATCTCACCCAGGCCTTGCTGTACGATATCGTCCTCCATCGCGCTTCTGAGGTGGATATCAAACCCGAAGGCCCCGACGCACGCGTGCTGTACATGATCGACGGCGTCGCCTCCAAACGCCATGCCATACTCACCACCGAGCTTGACGTCATCGTGGAATTCCTCCAGGGAAAGGCCTGCACCTGCCCCGAAGAGCCGATGTATCCCCTCAAGGGGCGCATCTCCGTCGACATGGCCGAGACGCCAATTGACATGGAAATCATTATCAGCCACGCCACGCACGGCAAACGGCTGGCGATTCGCGTCATCCAGGAGCTGGTGCAGACGAATCTGGACCTGCTGGGCATGGACGAACCGCTCGTCGCCAAACTGCAGGATATGCTCGCCGGGCCGGGCCTGTTGATCGTCGCCGGCGGACCGGGCTACGGCACCACAAGCACGATGTATTCCCTGCTGCGGAAGCAGGACGCGTTCACCCATTCAATAGTCGCCATCGAAGCGAAAACACTGGACGACCTGCCCAATATTACCCAACACGAATACGGCGAGATCTCGAATCTGCCCGGAACCCTCGCCCCCGTGATACGCCACGACCCCGACATCCTGGCTTTGGACGCCTGCCGCAATGCCCAGGTCGCACAGGCAATCTGCAAATACGCAAGCCAGAAAACGGTTATCCTCATCGTCAAGGCATGGGACTCCCTGGCTGCGCTGGCGACGTGGATTAAAATCGTCGGCGCGGTCGGCCCGGCGGTAAAACCGTTGCGGGGCGTTCTCTGCCAGCAACTGCTGCGAACCCTGTGCACCACCTGCCGCGAACCATACAAACCCGACGCCGACCTGTGCAATAAACTGGGACTGCCAGCCGAGAAGGTTGAAGCGTTTTATCGCAGCCCCACAACCCCCATTACCGACGCCAAGGGTAATATTATCCCGTGCAGCCTCTGTCAGAACACCGGCTATATCGGACGCACCGGCGCATTCGAACTGCTGGAAATCAACGACGCCATCCGGCAAAAACTCGCCGCCAACGCATCACTGGCGGAAATCAAAGCCGCCGCCCGGCAGAGCAACATGCGTTCAATGCAGCACCATGCCCTTGCCAAAATCGTCGCCGGCGACACAAGCATCCAGGAAATAATACGCGTTCAGCAACATCAGCAGGCCATGGCAAAACGGTCGGCCCAATGAGGAACTTTCAATGACTCTGAATATTCTGGCAATCATCCTGATTCTCGGTATTGCATATCTGCAGATGAGGCAGGGGCTGTTTTCGTCCCTGGTGATGGCGGTATGCACGGTTTTGTCCGCCGGACTGGCCATGACCCTGTTCGCGTGGTTGGCCGATGTTACGGGCATTGCCCAATCCCAGCCAGGCCTTGCCGACGCAGTGTGCATCGCCCTGCTGTTCGTCATTCCGCTGTTCTGCCTGCGAGTGCTGGCGGACAAATTTATCCCGGACGACATTTACTTCCACAGCTACACGGACAAAATCGGCGGAGCGATTATCGGTATTTTCACCGGAGTAATCATGGCCGGCGTCTTGCTGGTGGTCGTGCAGATGCTGCCATTCGGACGGTCTGTCCTCGGCTACGACCCATACGGCGACAACCTCTGCCGGCAGCAGAAACTCGCGCCTTTTTACCCGGACGACGTAATCGTAGCCATTGGCCGAGGGCTTTCCGCCGGCTCGATGAGCGGCTCGACCGCCTTGGGAAACGTCTACGACGACCTGCTGCGGGATGCAAGCTGCGCCAGGAACACCGCCGGATTGAAAGGCCGAACCGACGCTACCCCGGATGACATGAAACTTCTCGGCGTCTATGAAATGTCGCCAAAGCAGGCCCAGGAATTGCAGATTCCCGAGCTTCGCGGCGTGCAGGCTACCAGGGTGCTGCTCGTGCGAGTGGCGATTAACGTAGCCGCCACCGGCGACGAAGACGACTGGTGGCGTCTGCCGGGAACGCAATTCCGCCTCTACGGCACGGAAACCGACAAGCAAGGCCAAACCACAGGCCGAAACTTCTACCCCATCGGATACCTTGTGTTCGATCCATTCGCCGCCGCCAAAACCGAATCTTCCGAACACCCCCCCTGCCTCTGGCGGCTGGAAACGTCCCAAAAAGACAGCGTTCCGACCCCGATGAACCTTGTCGCCCAGCGTCCCAAAGATGCCGCCGCCTACGGCCAACGCGGGAAAATCTCCCAGGAAAATCTCAACCTCGTGGTAGACTGGGTGTATCGAATTCCGACAAACGCCACACCGGAATCGATAACCTTCCGGCGTATCGCGACGTGCGAGATCGAGAAAATAAAGGGCAATTTCGACAAGAAGGAAATCAAAACCAGGCTACGCAAAAAAGCTCTCCAGCCCCGCCGGAAAAAGTAGCCCTATATTCCAGATGTTTGTTTGGGTGGCATGGTCCCCAAGGGACCATGTGTTTTTCGTATCGCGCGGGGGCAAGCACCCACATTACGCAAAGTTGGATAGCCCCTTGGGGGATGGATGTCGCAGAAATTGTGAATCGATCTTTCATGGCTATCCCGCAAAAACGCGGGCTAACCATGCCACCCAACGCCGCGAACTATAATCGCCCCAAATTATTTTAAACCTATATTCCTTAAGAGATTACGAACAGATTGTGCTGCTGTAAAAACACCGTTATCGACCTATTACAAGGCATTTGTGGTGTGATATTCGTCTGCAAAGCGTTTGTAACATGATGTTTGTCCGATTTTTGTAACGGAAAGGTAACTTTGGCCACCAAAGTATGCCTTATTCTTGGAAAACAGAGCCATTTTCTAACAGAATAAGGATGTTTTCCCGCACGGCAACCTTGCGGTTATTCTTTGCTACAAAAGCAGTTACGGCATATTTGCTTGATTATAATTCGCGGCGTTGCATGCCACCCGAAATCGCGGGAAATTGCGAGCGGTGGCCTTCCCAGGCCACCGCGGCACAGGTTGCAAACCTGTGCCACCAAACCAATACCCGGTAAATCTCTTTACGGGCCGTGCATCCACAGGCTGTATGTGGTTTCCGGGCGTCGCAGGTGCCCGCCCCGATATACCTTGCGGTAACTGTTCTTTTTGTTCCACCCGTGCTCGCGCAGCCACCTCAGGGCGATCCACGACGACTTCTGCAAACCGTGGTCGTCTTTGCCGACAAAAATCACCACCGGAATCCGCCTGGCGTTGTCCGCCACGTCAATCTGCATAAAAAGGCGACTATCGGCGTTGCAGGCCCGGGCGACCAGCATGTCAAACTTGTCCGGATGCCGTAAGCCGGTATAGTACATCGGATATCCGCCGGAGGAAAACCCCGTCAGCAGTATCTTCTTTTTGTCGATGTTATATCGGCTGGTTACTTCCCGGACGATGGCCAGGATATACTGCTCGTCCTTGTCCAGCCCTTCCCTCCAGACGTTTGGGCTGTGCAATTTCGGGGCGACCACGATGAATTGCTTTTGCTCGGCCAGCGCCTTCCATTCCATTATCTGGAACTTCGCCACATCCCACGGCCAGGTGCCGTGCAGCGTAATCACCAGCGGATACTTTTTGCTACGCGAATATGTGCTCGGCACGTAAATATAATAGCCCTTGTCCGTCAACTGGTTGACTTCATACTTGTGAGGAACCGGCGTGTCCTGGGACTGGGTAATCGGACAGCCGCCCACCACTCCCAGCGACATCAAACACAACAGCCATACCGCTTTACGATACATTGACATTTCCTTTATCACTCCGACACTCCACCGCGTGGGTGAACCTGCCTTCGGCAGAACCACCCACCCTACATATTTCCGGGAATCTCTAAAAAATTACTTCGACAGTCTCTTGACGCGAATCACTCCATCGCCCCTCGCCAATTCTTCCAGGCGGCGTTGGGCCTGGTCGGCTGCGGGCGTCTGCGGATATTCCGCAATCACACGATTGTAAAATTGCTCCGCCGCATCAAGCCGGCCTTGCTTCTCGCTGCAATATCCCAGCCAGAACAACGTCTCCGAGGCATAATGAACATTATCCGCCGCGACAAATCTCTCCAGCAAAGGCCGAAACTTCCGCTCCGCTTCAGGATACCGCAATTGCGTCGCCAACTCCACTGCCGCGTCAAATGCAGCGACGTCCTCAGGACTGGCCAACCTGGCCCCCGAAGCAACCGACTTGGTGTGGAGTCTCGATTTATCGCTATTCTCAGGCGATGCATGCGTCGTCCACAGAGCATAACCAGAATTGGCACAGCCGCC
>JAIORC010000204.1 GCA_021108335.1 Phycisphaerae bacterium | reverse complement strand
CCGGGATTAGGCCCATGCGAGGTAATCACCGCGATGTAAAGATTGGTCGCGTCGTTGTCGAAATAGATCGCCTCCACGTCATAAGGCTCTTCGCCAGAAGGGTGTAAGCCTCCCGATTGGCCGGTATAGCTCCAATCCGTATACTGGCTCAGAGACGTGTTGCTCCAACTGCCCCACCAGTCGTCAACGGTATAATTCACCGTGCTTGTATTCAGCGTCGGCGCAAGGCTGCCAGGCGAAAAATGATAGCTCGTGGCGCCGCCTTGATTGCTGTCCGCTCTGCCATCGGTCAGGTCTATCGATGGCGTAACCCCGAAACGGCTTGACAGGATACCCGCGTTAGCCCCGGTGGTCAAAACAGCCATCAGCAATAGAGAAACACACACCCTTGACATCAATAGACTCTTCAACATGACAATCCCTCCCTTCTTCCCGATTCATCCTTAAATGCGGGAAAGATGGTTACAAAGTCTCTTCCTGGGCAAGCTGGCGTTTTGCGGCGTGGTAATACCTCTGGCAACTGGCCATAGATACACGGCGAACCCCGCCGTCAACTCCAGAACTTCCCTCACATTTCCTCATCACCTCCGCCGTGATGCAAATCGACGCATAAAACAACACGCACCGACCATACAGCACAACTCGGGCTGTTTCAGATAGCTGAAACCCTCACAAATTTGAAATAGGCTCAAAATAGGCTCACGCAGCGATCTCCACATCGCCACACACAAATCATACGTTACCAAAGAAAGGCAAATCTGTCAAGGGAAAATCCTCGAAAAATTCAGGGAAACCCCTGAGGCGAAACTTTTTCTTCTATCTAATTTACGCTTTTCCCTGCCGGGTGGTTCGGAAATAGAAAATGGGATTACAAATGAAATTTTTCCCAGGCCTCTTGCCGGGTGCCATGCTTCTGCTTGCAGAAGCATGCATTGGTCGGGTGGCATAGAGAGAGCGAAGCGACAGTTGCTATATTTGCTCACCTGCGAATTGTTGTGCCGTGTAATGCTTGACCCCCGTTGCTCCGGCGGTTTATAATTCCTCGCATGGTGAATGATTCTTTTGGAGAGAATTGCGTGGCGAAGAGATTCTGGTCTTTGGGGTTGTATGTACTTGGAGCTGTGATTGTTCTCGGCGGTGCCGGCTGCAATGGCGGCCTGGTGTCCGCCACGGGACGATCTCCAAGGGCTGTCCAACAGGTTCCCTCGCCGATCAATCTGCTGCTGCCCAAGGCGATGAATATCCACCCCTTCACCCAGACCGCGACATTCAGCCCCGGCAACAGCGGCATCCATGCCAGAATCCAGGCCCGCGACGCTTACGGTGACCCGACGAAGGCCTTTGGCGATTTCCGGTTCGAACTGTACAATTTCCGCCCGTATCACCAGGAAAAGAAGGGCTCCAAGATTGCCGGCTGGGAAATTAGCATCTCCGATCCGAAGCAGAACCTGACGCATTGGGATCGCCATACTCGCAGTTATGAATTCAAGCTCGGTGGGCAGAGGGAACTACCCACTGGTACCAAGGTTGTGCTGGTGGTGATTTTCTCCAGTCGTTTTACGCCGCGTATTACGGCTGAGCGGGAAATCACCGCGGGCGAATAAGTTTTATAAAGGGAGCCTCTAAAATCAGGCAGACTTGCTGGTCTACTTTAACGGTTGAAAGGAGCATATCATGAAACGTCTTACCCTGTTGTTCCTGGCGGTGGCTGTTGCCGGCTTGGCTGTCGGCTGCGAGAAAAAATTCACCATGAAGCGGTTTGATAACATGGTGCTGCCCGGCCAGAGCAAAATGGAAGTCAAAAAAATCCTCGGCAAGCCGGAAACCGAACACCCCGCCGTTTACGGTTCGAGTTGTATGTGGATGGATAAAGACTCCGGTGCCACCGGAAAAGTGATCTTCGACAAAAAGGGCAACGTTCTGGGCAAATGCTGGCAGGACATGAAACGTCAAGACCCCGACCCCGAACCCCAATATCTTGACGCAGATTGGCCAACAAAAGGCAGCAAAGCCCCCGCCGGCACGACGGGCAGCACCTCGACATCAACAACTACCGTCGTAGTGCCGTAGTCCAGAATCCCACCAACGTCGATTTCACGCGATGAACATAAAGCCGCGGTATACCGTGGCCTTGGCGCAGTCTCTATTGTTGCATGTATCCGGCTTTTGATTGATATATGCCGCTGGAATGATTACCAAATCGGCGGCATTAGAATAGTTGTTTTGGGGCATTAGCATTTTTAATATACACCCAGTATTAGTTTCGTGGTACTAATAATACTCCAACTCCGGCGTTACCGGAATTTGAATAAAATCGCACACAACCTGCACTGAAAGGGATGAAAAATGACAGACAGTTCATTTGTAAATGACGTCATGGAAACGGTTGTCGCCCGCAATCCGGGTGAGCCTGAATTTCATCAAGCCGTTCTCGAAGTCGCCGAGTCCGTCGCAGTGGTCGTCGAGAAGGCTCCGCGATTCGCCAAGGCCAAGATCATCGAGCGGATAATCGAACCGGAGCGGCAATTCATATTCCGCGTTCCCTGGGTTGACGACAAGGGCGACGTGCAGGTCAACCGTGGGTTCCGGGTACAATTCAACAGCGCGATCGGCCCGTACAAGGGCGGCCTGCGGTTTCATCCGTCGGTTTACCTGGGCATTATCAAGTTTCTCGGTTTCGAGCAGATTTTCAAGAACGCCTTGACCACCACGCCGATTGGCGGCGGCAAGGGCGGCAGCGATTTCGACCCCAAGGGCAAAAGCGACATGGAAGTGATGCGTTTCTGCCAGAGTTTCATGAACGAGCTTTCCCACCACATCGGCCCGGACACCGACATTCCCGCCGGCGACATCGGCGTGGGCGCCCGGGAGATCGGCTACCTGTTTGGGCAGTACAAGAGGCTCACCAATACTTCCGTCGGCGTGCTGACCGGCAAGGGTATCGGCTGGGGCGGTTCGCTGGTACGCACCGAAGCGACCGGTTACGGCCTGGTCTATTACGTTACTCGTATGCTCCATGATCTCGGCAAGGACTGGAAAGGCCAGAAGGTCGTCATCAGCGGTTCGGGCAACGTAGCCATCTACGCGACGCAAAAGGTTCACGAGTTGGGCGGCAAGGTAATCGCGCTTTCCGACAGCGGCGGATACATCGTTGACGAAGCGGGCGTGAATCTCGATACCGTCCGGCGTATCAAGGAGGTAGAGCGAGGCCGTATCAAGGAATACGTCCAGGCCCATCCCAAGGCCCAGTACATCGAGGGCTGGCAGGGCATCTGGTCTGTTCCGTGCGATGTAGCCTTGCCCAGCGCCACGCAAAACGAAATAGACGCCGCGGCTGCCCAGTCGCTGGTGAACAACGGTTGTGTCGCGATCGGCGAGGGGGCCAACATGCCCTCGACGCCCGAAGCCATCGCCATCTTCCACGAAAACAACGTCTCATTCGGCCCGGCCAAGGCTGCCAACGCCGGCGGCGTGGCTACCAGCGCGCTGGAAATGGCGCAGAACTCCATGAGGCTGGACTGGCCGTTCGAGGAAGTGGACAACCGGCTCAAGACAATCATAGATGCCGTGTACAACCAGTGCACCGCCGCCGCCGAAGCCTACGGCATGAAGGGCAACCTCATGGCCGGTGCGAACATCGCCGGCTTCGTCAAAGTCGCCAACGCGATGATGGCCCAGGGCGTTGTATAAGCCCCGGCCTGGTTAGTACTACAGCGCGAAGTATTATTGCCAAGCCGACTTGTGTGTGTAAATCCGAATATCGAAATCCGAAATCCGAAACAAAAAACAAATTCAAAATCCGAAATTCAAAAACACTCGCTTTGCGTGGCATAGCCGTTCTTGTTTTGAATTGTTTTATTTTAAAAATTTTTGAAGTTCGAATTTGTTTCGGATTTCGATATTCGAATTTCGGGTTTTAGACATAACCTATTGCCATAAAACATTACAAGGTTAAAGCAACGCTAACTCTCGCTATAGTATTAGGTATCATCTTGCTGTCCATGTTATTGAGGCCCGCCGCCGCCTTTTCGTCGTTTTCCTCTGCGTCTTCTTTTTTTGGCAGCTTTTCTGGCAGCATCTTTTTCGGCCTTGGATTTGAATTTCAAGCGTCTTTCGAACATGGCGGGTTCGAGATATTCCAACAGGACATTGGTAAACGGTTTTGCCCGCTCCTTGTAAGTTTCGCTCAGGATAGTGGTTAGAACTCCGCTGAGTATCATTTTTTCCGGGCGAGACTCGAATTTGTTGTCCGGTACGAGGGCATACTGTCGTTGATGTCTTGCCCGGAGAGTTTCGTCTCGTTTCTGGAGAGCTTCTTTAGTTACAATGTGAACATCTTTGGCACCGCTGTAAACGGGATTGAGTATCGAGCGGGTGATGAAGTCCACCCATACGCTTTTGCCGTTGCCCCATTTGGCAATCTGATCGAAACTGGTAAGATCGTCGTCGCTGTATCGGGTAAGGGTTTTGATGCAGAAAAAGGAGAATCCGTCTTTGGAGGCCTCTTTGACCAGTGTTTCGATTTTGCCCATTGTTTCTTTGTGCGGCGGGGCGTCTCCAGCCA
>JAIORC010000095.1 GCA_021108335.1 Phycisphaerae bacterium | reverse complement strand
GTGGGAATCATGATCAAAAGCCGGTGCACAATGTATGTTAACACGATAAACCTCCGCCTTTTGCTCAGGATTCGTTAATATCAGCAACGCAAACGACACCTCGATTCCGAGAAATGCCGATTACGACGCAATGGGGAAAAAAGTTATATTGACATTTTTGCGTATTAACGTTAATTCATGGATACCCTAGACTATGCCAATGACAGCGTCAAGAAAAAAAAGGATGATATGAGTATGAGAACACAAGTACACCGAAATATTCGTTTTTTGAGTCTTCTGAAAATGTTGCCGGGCGTTTTTTTGTTGGTGGCGACACTGAGTTGTTTTCCCGCTGCGGGAGACGAACCGGGGAAGAAATATAACGAGGCTCCCATGCTCGCCAAGCTTGTCAAAGCCGGCAAGCTGCCCCCCGTCGAGAAACGGCTGCCCTCGGAACCGGTCGTGGTCAAGCCCGTAAAATCCATCGGTAAGTACGGCGGTACGTGGCGACGCCTGATCGCTAAGTCGGGCGACGTACAACTAAGCGGACCACTGGGATATGAACCCCTGGTGCGGTGGGATCGAACGGGAATAAAGGTGGTTCCCGGAGTAGCCAAAAGCTGGGAAATACGCGATAAGGGCAAGACGTATATTTTCCATCTGCGAAAGGGAATGAAATGGTCGGACGGACAGCCGTTCACCTCCGCCGACATCATGTTCTGGTACGAGGACATTATCTGCAACAAGGAACTGACGCCGATCTTTCCCAATCAGATTTCACCCGGCGGGAACCAGTTCGTCGTCAGCGCGCCGGATAAATACACCGTCGTGTTCAAGTTCAAGAGGCCAAACGGTATTTTCCTGGAAACGCTCGCTTTTGTCGGGCAGATAGCATACGCGCCCAGGCACTATCTCAAACAATTTCATATTAAATACACCAAAGTTGAAAAGCTGAAGGAACTGGCCCGGAAAGAAAGCAAAGATCTCTGGTACGACCTTTTTCATAGCAAGGCGAACCTTAACGACAATCCCGATCTGCCGACTATTCGGGCATGGAAGCTGAAAATAGCTCCTCCTGAGACACGGGTTGTAGCAGAGCGGAATCCCTATTACTGGAAGGTGGATCCGAAGGGCAACCAGCTCCCGTATATCGACCGCGTCGCCTATACACTGATCCAGAATGCGGAGGTTTTGAACCTGAAAGCGATGAGCGGCGAAGTGGACATGCAAGGCCGCTATATCGCCGTGTCGAAGTATGCATTATTCCAGAAGAACCGCAAGAAGGGGAAATATCGCGTATTGGTGAATCCAGCTACCGGTTCGAGCTGCATTTATTTGAACCAGCATAGTAAAGACCCCGCGATGCGAGCACTCCTGCAGAATCGTAAGTTCCGCGTAGCCCTGGCCGCCGCGATCAATCGCAAGGAACTGATAGAGTTTATCTTCTCCGGTCTGGCGACGCCTACCAATAGCGTGTCGAATCCGATCGACCCGTTTTATCTACCGGAATTCGGTAAAAAAAATATCAAGTATGATCCAAAACTCGCAAACAAACTCCTGGATGAACTCGGAATGAAGCGTGACAAATCCGGAATGCGCCGTATGCCCAACGGTAAGCCTTTCCGAAAAATCCTGAACCTCTATGGATCGAGAATAACTGCGACTTCGGAAATGTATCAACTGGTCGTTGATTATTGGCGGGAGGTCGGGCTGGAATTTGTAGTCAAACAGGATGCCAATACGCTAAGCCTTCTCCAGGTCAAAAATGGAAACAGCGACTTCTGGGCCTACTCAATCGCCGGATTGCACTGGATTGTCGATCCGATCTGGTATGTCCCTCTTGCGCCAAGATCCTACCACGCTCCCTTATACGGCCGCTATATCTCCAGCGGTGGAAAATCGGGCGTCAAACCGTCCAAAGAGTTCCAGCAGATTATTGACTGGTACGGGGAATTGGCTCAAACCTGCGGCAATGAACCTCGCAAACTTGAGCTGGGGCGCAATATCCTCGCGCAATGGGCCGAGCAGTGCTACATTATCGGTATCGCAAGGCCAACTACAATCACCATCGTCAGCAATAGATTCAAAAACATGCCAGACAAAATAATTTGCAGTTACCGGGTCATGGCGCCGGGATATATCGGCGTGGAGCAATTCTATATCGACGAAAAATAAGGCCAAGCCCCCGCAATATGGGGGATGTCGTTGCAAAAAACCGAAGTTCTACTCTTTTTTACGGGAATTCAAATGAAACGAAACATCCATCTTTCGAAGATGCTTGCTGTAATTTTTCTTCCGGTGACGACGCTGATATGCCTGCCTGTTGCGGGCGATCAGCCCAAGAGCAAATATCAAGAGGCTCCCATGCTTGCCAAACTCGTCCAAGCCGGCAAACTGCCCCCTGTCGAGAAACGCCTGCCGCCGGAACCGGTCGTGGTCAAACCGATACATTCCATCGGCAAGTACGGTGGAACGTGGCGACGCCTGATCGCCCTTCCGAACGACCTTCAGCTAAGTGGATCGCTGGGATATGAACCGCTGGTGCGGTGGGACCGGACGGGAAAAAAGGTGGTTCCCGGCATAGCCAAAAGTTGGGATGTACGTGATAAGGGCAAGACGTATATTTTCCATCTCCGAAAGGGAATCAGATGGTCGGACGGTCAGCCGTTTACCTCCGCTGATTTCACGTTCTGCTACGAGGACATGATCTGTAACAAGGAACTGACGCCAGTCTTCCCCAATCATATTTCACCCAGCGGTAACAGGTTCGTCGTCAGCGCGCCGGACAAATACACCGTCGTGTTCAAATTCAAAAAACCAAACGGTATTTTTCTGGAAATACTCGCTTTTATCAGGCAGGGAATATATATGCCCAAGCACTATCTCAAGCAATTTCATGTTAAATACACCAAAAAGGAAAAACTGAATGAACTGGCCCGGAAAGAAAGCAAAAACCTCTGGTACGACCTTTTTCATAGCAAGGCGGACCTTAATGACAACCCCGATCTTCCGACTATCCGGGCGTGGAAACTGAAAATAGCCCCACCGGCAACACGGGTCGTAGCCGAGCGGAATCCCTATTACTGGAAGGTGGACCCCAAGGGCAACCAGCTTCCGTATATCGACCACATCGCCTATACCCTGATTCGCAACACGGAGGTTTTGAACCTGAAAGCGATGAGCGGCGAGGTGGACATGCAGACCCGCCGTATCTCCCTTTCAAAGTACGCATTATTCCAGAAGAACCGCAAGAAGGGAAAGTACCGTGTATTGACGAATCCGAGCACCGGTTCCATCTGTATATATTTGAACCAGCACAGTAAAGACCCCGCAATGCGAGCACTCCTGCAGGACCGTCGCTTCCGTGTAGCCCTGTCCGTCGCAATCAATCGCAAGGAACTGATCGAGTTTATTTTCTCCGGACTGGCGACGCCTACCAATGGAGTATCGGTTCCGATTGACCCGTATTGTTTACCCAAATTTGGCAAAAAAAATATCCAGTACGATCCAAAACTTGCAAACAAACTCCTGGACGAACTCGGAATGAAGCGCGACAAAACCGGAATCCGCCGTATGCCCAACGGTAAGCCTTTTCGGAAACTTCTGCATGTTTATCCCTCGGAAGCTGGTTCGGCTTCGGAAATGTATCAACTGGTTGCTGATTATTGGCGGGAGGTTGGGCTGGACTTCGTAGTCAAAAACGATGCCAGAATGCTAAGTCTTATCCAGGTCAAAAATGGAAACAGCGATTTCTGGGCCTACGCAAACGCCGGATTGCACTGGATTACCGATCCGATCTGGTACGTCCCTCTCGCGCCAAGATCATACCACGCACCCCTGTATGGCCGCTATATCGCCAGTGGTGGAACATCGGGCGTCAAACCGTCCAAAGAGTTCCAGCGGATTATTGACTGGTATGGGGAATTGGCTCAAACCTGCGGTAATGAAACCCGCAAACTTGAACTGGGACACAACATCCTTGCGCAATGGTCCGAGCAGTGTTACATTATCGGTATTGCAAGACAAACGGCGATTACCATCGTCAGCAATCGATTCAAAAACGTACCCAATAAAAAAATCCACGGCTACCGGGTCATGACGCCGAGATATATTGGCATGGAACAGTTATATATCGACGACGGGAAATAACCCCTAAACAAGGGTTTGATACCGGTTTATGTTGTATTTGTTGCGGCGACCTGTACAATAGCGTCATGTTTCGGATTGCCCGTATCATCATTCCGGATATGCCGCACTACGTTGCCCGGCATGGGAACGGCAGATGAACGTGTCAGCGAAGAATCAGCCCCCGATGGGAGCCACCCCCCTTATTCCGCCGGTGGATAGCCGGAGTGTCTATTACGACATTTTTAATGCGGGGCTGTTGTTTGCGCTGGCGTTTCTGCTGCTTCCGGCCTGGCGGAAGATGGGCAGCGATTATCAACTGGAAGTTGTCGGGCAGATGGCTTCGCCGATGTTGCCGGCGGCGTTGGGGTTTCTGCTGGTGCTCCGCAGCAAGGCGGTCGACCTGAGCATCTGGGCGGTTATGGGCGTTGGCGGGCTTGTTGCCGCCTGGCTTATCAACATGGGCGTCTGGCCGG
>JAIORC010000165.1 GCA_021108335.1 Phycisphaerae bacterium | reverse complement strand
GTTTCGGTCGTTTGCGTGATACTTATCGCGGTGTTGTGGGGCGGCGGGCTGGGCATGCTGCTGCCGGGCATGAAAGTTCTCATCGCCCCGGAAGGCCTGCACGGCTGGGCGTGGAACACCCTCACCGAAGACCATCTCGGCGTAAAACTCGTCCGTTACAAAGTCAGCACCGACCTGCGGAAAAAGCTCCACCTCCCGCCGGAGGTAATCCACCTGTCGGACGTCAAAAAAGACAGCCCCGCCGCCAAGGCCGGCATAAAAACCAACGACTGGATCGTCGGGCTCGACAAAGTCACCGTACTCGCCCACCCGGAAGACCAATACATCCCCGCCGACGCCCTGACCCGAACAATAGGTCTGGACAAAGCCGATACGCAACTGTCGCTGCTGATCTTCAATCAGGAAACCGACGAATTCCGCAGCGTTACCGTTACGCTCGGCCCGGTGAAGACCTCCAGCAGAATTCTCGGCGAAATAGCCAGCCGCATTCCCGAACCGACAAGCTACAAGGATCGTTTCCCAATTCTCCTCTGGCTGCTGATAATCATAGCAGCCATGACCATCCTGCGGAACGGCCTGCGGTTCATCCAGGAATACCTGGTGCAAACGGCGGTGCTGCAAAGCATGATGGACCTGCGCTGCGAAAATTACAATGTCGCCCTGCGGCTGCCCGTGATTTTCTACGCCGCCAGCGGCACGACCGACACGATGAGCCGCTTCGTACAGGACACCGCCGAGCTTGGCCGGGCGCAAAATACGCTGTTCGGCAAGACGCTCGTCGAGCCGGCCAAGGCAGTCGCTTCGATTGTGATGGCCTTGTGCTTCAGTTGGCAGTTGACGCTCATCGCCATGGTCGGCGGGCCGATTGTATACGTGCTGATTCGCAAGTTCGGCAAGGTCATGAAGCGGTCGTCCAGACGGGCGCTGGAAAGCTGGTCCGACATGCTGGGCGTACTCGAAGAAACCCTCACGGGCATTCGCGTGGTCAAGGCCTACACGATGGAAGCCGCCGAGCGGAAGCGGTTCTTCCGCGTCAACCGCCAGCTCTACAAACAGCAGCGCCGCATAGCGAGAATCAACTCGGCGACCAGCCCCACCGTCGAGGCACTGGGCATGGTCGCAGGCGGAGCAGCCGCCGGCGGTGCCGGCTACCTGGTATTCAACGGCATGATGGACTCGGATACGTTTATCGCGTGGATGGCCTGCCTCGCGGCGATGTTCGACCCCATGCGAAAGCTCTCCAAAGTCGCAACCCGCTTCCAGCGCGGCGACGCAGCCGCCGAGCGAATCTTCGAATTGAACCGCCGGGAGCGCGAAAAACGCCTCCCCGGCGCGCCGCAACTGCCAAAGCATTCCAAGTGCATCGAATTCCGCAATGTCGATTTTACGTATCCGGGCACGACGACCCCGGCGTTGCGGGACATCAACCTGACCATCACAGCCGGCCAGACCATCGCAATCGTCGGGCCTAACGGCTGCGGCAAGACCACCATGGTCAGCCTGCTGCCACGGCTGCTCGACACCACTCGCGGAGAGGTTTTCATCGACGGCTGCGATATCGCCAGCCATTCTCTCCGCTCGCTGCGACAACAGATCAGCGTGGTTACGCAGGAGACGATCATCTTCAATTCGTCGATTGCCGAGAATATTTCATATGGCCTTCGCCGACCCAGCCATGAGCAGGTACTCGACGCGGCCCGACAGGCCTACGTGGACGATTTCGTCAGCGCCATGCCCGACGGCTACGATACAATCGTAGGCCAGCGTGGCGCGACGCTTTCCGGCGGGCAGCGGCAGCGGATCGCCATCGCCCGGGCCATCCTGAGAGACCCAGCCATCCTGATTTTCGACGAAGCCCTCAGCCAGATCGACCCGCACAGCGAACAGTTGATCTCCAAGGCGATGAAAGACTTCGTGCGAAACCGCACCACGCTGATGATCGCCCACCGGTTCTCGTCCATCATCAACGCCGACGCAATCGTCGTCATGGACGACGGAGCGATATTGGACGTCGGCAAACACGCCGACCTGCTGCAACGGTGCAACCTATACCAGCACCTCTACAAAACCCAGTTCGCCAACTCGGAATAAGCAGACAACTTAAAATCCGAAATCCGAATATCGAAATCCGAAACAAATTCAAAATCCGAAATTTAAAAAACACCCACTCCGCCCCGCCAAAGGCTTTGTTAAAATGTAGGGTGGGTGCTTGCACCCACGCGATTGGCTAACCACGCGTCTATTTCTTCAATTTTTCCATATGGTGGGTGGCATGGTCCCATGGGGACCATATGTTTTCCGCCGCCGAATGTCGTGGCTGTCGCTTCGCTCCCGCCACGGCACCCGCGCATTAATTAATTGCCGATGGTTTTGTCCGGCGGTAGATTTCTTCGATTTGATCGGTCAGGCGGGTGGGGTCGTGTCGGCGTAGCACCAGGGACTGCCCTGCCTGGGCTATTCGTTGTCGGGCGGGGGCGTCGGCTAATACTTCGCGGCAGACGCGTGCGAAATCTTCGCCGTCTGCCGGGCAGAACAGTCTGCCGGTTTGCCCGTCGGTAATCCACTCCCGCAGCGGGGCGTGGTCGGCGGCGATAACGCATCGCCCAGCAGCCATCGGCTCGAGCATAGCCGCCGGACTGTTTTCAATCGCCCGGCTCGGCAAAATCACAGCCGTCGCCCGGGCAATCAACCCGTCCAACTCCACCTTGGAAACATGCCCGGGCAGTTCCACGTTCGTAAGTTTCTCCGCGGCCACACGTTGGAGCAACTGGCCCATCAGCGGACCTTCGCCAGCCAGGATGATTTTCACATCCGGTAGTTTGCCGGCCAGGTCGAGGCAGAGGCCGGGCGCTTTTTCGGCTGACAATCGCCCGGCGAACAGCAGCATTTGTTCTGGAGACTTCATGGCGACCCCCGGTGGTGTCGCCATGCCGCCCAGCTCGGACGGAGTACCACCCGGCGGCGAAACGTAATTTCGCACGAGCGACACCTTGTCCGCCGGCGCCCCTGCCTCCCGCAACAGCCGACACATAAACTGGGTCGGGCAGAGGAAGCTGTCCACGTAGCGGAAGTACCGCCGGGCGAATCGCTGGACGTAAGTTTCGATGGCTGCCCCCAGCCCCGCCCAACCGGCACATCGCGGGCTGGCTGCACGATAAAACCGATGAGGCCGGCATCGCATGCATACGCCATCGGGCCGAAGGAAATGCTTCGTCGGGCAGAACAGACGGTAGTCGTGCATGGTCATCACAACGCCGATTCCACGCCGGGCCAGCACCGGCAGAATCGACGGGCTGAGGTGGTGGTAGATGTTATGGAGATGGGCGACATCCACCGGCTGACGCCGCAGCAGTGCCGAAAGCTTGTTGGCCGCCTCGGTGTTATGGATCATCCGCCACAGCGTCAGCGGAGATCGCGTCGCGGTAAAATCGAAGAACCCCGGCCTGTCGGCGGAATCGCCCTCGCCGGCGCAGCCGAACTGAAGCACCTCGTGCCCCCGGCTGCGCAGGTGCCGCTGCAACTCGTCGATATAGCTGCCCGTGCCGCCGGCAACGCCAGCGCTGCAACCCAGGAATTTGTCAATCTGGAGTATTCGCATCGCTATGGCCCTGAGAAGTAATGTTGCCGTCAATCTTGAATCGGCCCAGGTGGGCCAGGAATTTTTGCCATGCGATCCACGTCAGCACGCCCGGCAGGCGGGTTCGGTAGAATCGTCTGGCAGTGCAAATCATCCAACTGGTATCGGGGTTTTTGCGGGCCAGGGCACGAGCTTCGACGGCAGCGGGGCCTGTCCATATTTCCAGCCAATCCATGGTTGCGAGATTCCCCATCGCCTGGCCGCTGACCGAAGAACTGTAAACTTCCCCGTCGGCCTGCAGGAAGAAGAAGTCTTCACCAGGCCGGCAACGATTCGCCCAGCGCTCTGACCGCAGGTAGCGATACGTCCGCGCGGCGAAGTGCCCTCTGAGCCATTGCCTCGGCTGCCAACTCCGCAGCCAACCCGCGATTACCACTTCAAACGCCCTGCCGACCCCGGCGGGCAGGGCGCCAAACTCGATGTCGTCGATATCCAGTTGCGTATCGGCGTTTTGTGCGGCGACTATGCCCAGCTCCACGCCAAGCCGGTCGGCCAGGTCAGCCATGTACGACAACTGATCCAGGTTTTCCCGGCAGATGGTCATGCTCAGCCGCAGGCCTTTGAATCCACCGGCCAACAGGCGTTCGGCAAGGTCTATCGCGTTGGCGTAGAAATTCTCCCCGCCGCGAATCCGGTCGTGTACTTCCGCCGGGCCGTCCAGGCTCAAGGCCAGGCGGATGGTCGGGTCGATCGCGCGAATTTCTTCCAGCGTCGCCTCGATACGATCCACGAGGAACCCGTTGGTGGAGATGGTAATTTGAGCGGCTGGGCATCGCCGGGTGGTTTCCGCGACGAAGTCCGGCAGATCGTCCCGCAGGAACGGCTCGCCGCCGGTGAGGTTTACGGTCTTGAGGCTCCGCGGCAATTTTCGCAGGTGTTCGGGCCGAAGCGCATCGACGGCGGTGGACTTCCAGACGTTACACATGCTACAACGTGCGTTGCAGCGATAGGTTACGGCGATGATGGCGTCGGAAGGATTTTTCATAGGC
>JAIORC010000357.1 GCA_021108335.1 Phycisphaerae bacterium | reverse complement strand
AGCGTAAAGGCAATCTCAAAAACAGACCTGAACCGCCGCCTGAAAAAACAAAAAGCAAAACCGGCGAAGTAAATCCTAATCAACATAACGGCATGGTGGCAAGAAAGCTGATGGTGCCCCTATATGGTCAATCAGACTTCCCTGGTTTTTCATCGCAAACGGTGTTTTCGGCAGGCACAACAGGAGTTTTTTGCCTAATCTTTTTTAACGCTTCTCTCGCAACTTTTTGTATTTCTATTCGATCATCTTTTGTCGCTTTAATCAAACCTTGGACGGCCGGGGGACCAATTTTTTGTAAGGCAAGAAGAGCATGTACGCTTATAATATCCTCCTCGCAAAGAAATTCTATGAGAGAAGGAACCGCTTCTTCGGCCATTGGGCCCAAGTCTCCTATAGCATCTATAGCACTAAGACCTGCAGTAATCATCCCCCCATCCGTTAAACATACATCTTTTGCAATTTTAATAAGATAATTTACCTTTGTTTTTCCTTTTGGGTCTATCTTTATCAGGGAGTAAGCTGCGCCGACACGCACAAGATTACTTTTATCTTGTAATGCCCCGGTTAAATGATTCTTTACGCTTACTCCGACTACATGTAGTGTTTCAGCAGCAGCAGCGCGTACTGAGCAATCTTTGTCTTTGAGAGCATTAACAAGGACTGGTTTAATTATTTCAACATCTGTACCGATATTTCTCAAGGCGCATATTGCCCGCCATCGAGCCATAGAATATGTATCATTTTCAGCTATTTTTATGAGGGCCGGAATCGCGTTCTTTGCTACGGTACCCAATTCCCCAAGCGAGAACACGGCACCTTCTCGAACACTGCCATTGCTGTCATTCAATACGGCGATTAGAGACGGCACCGTTTTTTTAATACCAACTCCGCACTTCCCTAAAGCTTGGGCACATCGAAAACGGACATGAGGATTTGGGGATTGCAAAGATTCAATTAAGTCATGGCCAGCACTTAGTCCGATATTTTGCAAAGTTTCTGTTGCTGCTATGCGCACTCCCAATAATGGAGAATTAAGCATCTGGATAAGACAAGGTGTCGCTTTTGCGGATACGGCACCCATTTTTCCCAAGGCGTTAGCCGCTTTTACTTGTAACTCCAGGTCTTTATCCTTTAAAGCTTTAATTAAATATGGCACGGCTTCCTTTGCGGCGGCTCCAAAATTTCCCAATTTACAAGCAGCTTTTCTCCGCAAAAAGAGATTAGAAGAATTCAGGTCTTTAATAAGAGCTTTTATTGTATTCTGATCCGATATGTATAGCTGATGCCTGGCTGGGAGAAGGATCATTTCTATCAATTCCGATGGTGTTTTGCCATTACTGAGTTGCTTGATCTGTTCTTGTGTCAGCACATTCAGTAGTTTGCGGAGAAAGGTTTCCTCGTCGCTTGATCCCTTATGCAGCACCACGTGATACCAATCGTCCTCTTTATCCATAAGTGCCAAAGAAAAAAACTTTGACCAACCGAGATAGCCCGGAAATGCGCGAGACTTCACGAGGCATTCGATCTTTTTGGCTTGTGTTGAAGTTATATTCACTGCCGGTTCAACAGGCCAGCGGCTGTCCAGTTTCTGCCCAGTTGGTGAGTGATATAGCATAAAATATCCTCCATACCTCTGCAGCGGACCATGGACACGAACCCGTAAAAATGTCCCCTTAAATGTGGAACTGTCTGAGGCCGTAATTGAAGGATATGATAGATTCCTATGGTAACGCAGCACGGAAGGCTTGCCTTGGCCTTGGCTCCCATCATTGCAAGACACGAGAAGGCAAACCAATAAAATCGGGGCGGTATAAACTAAAGGCATCCTCCATTTTGTGATACCTGTGTTTTTACCCCGATGGTGTTGTAATGATCGATATTTTTGTTTATTTGTCATTGTTTGATTTCCCATTGGTTTCCGGTTGTGGTAGTTCTCCGAGTTCCGTCAGGCGGTTTGCCAGTTTTATTGCGAGGCCGGCGCGGGGGTTTTGGATTTTCCAGCGTCGCAGGCGGATAAATGCGCGGCTGGCTATGTAGAACAGCAGCACCGAATGCAGAATGGACGTCCAGCCGAGATTGAAAAAGTCGATCTTCTGAATATAAGGCCGCAGTTGCCCCAGGTATTTTTCGATGGATTGTTGCGTCGAGGGCATGTCCCTGTCCACGTCGAGGGCGACCTCCCCGCCGCGGAACATCTGGTACGCATAGTAGCCGCTGGTTACGCCGATACCGACGCAGTAGAGCAGCAGAATCACCAGTATGCCCCGCACGACATACCGGGCCTTGTATTGCCGCCGGAAAGATTGCAGCGTTCGCATCTCGGATTTCGTCAATTCAAATTTCCGCCCGGCGGTGGCAGACGTGTCTTCGACGGTTTGATCGTTCATCGGCATCGCTCCGTTTCTATGGTTCATACTCCGTGGTGGCTTGGAAAGGCCGCCTCGCGACAGGTATCTGTCCCAGCGTGGTGGCCTTCCCAGGCCACCACGGCACAGGTTGCAAACCTGTGCCACCCACACCGCCGCGCGACAGGTATCTGTCCCAGCGTGGTGGCCTTCCCAAGCCACCACGGCACAGGTTGCAAACCTATGCCACCCACACCGCCGCGCGACAGGTATTGGTCTCCGCGTGGTGGCCTTCCCAGGCCACCACGGCACAGGTTGCAAACCTATGCCACCCACACCATTTTACCTGTTCCCAATTTACCAGTTTCTGGTTCCTGTTTTTCCCAGTTCCTGGTTCCTGTTTTTACCGTTTCACCCGTTTGGGTGGCATGGCTTGCTTGCAAGCCATGTGTTTTTACCGCTTCACCCGCGTCAGGGCGCTTTTTGCGGCGCGGCGCACTGCGGGGTCTGAGTCTTTTGCCAGCCGGCGGAGGGCATCTTTCGCGAGGGGGTCCGTCAGTTGGCCCAGTGCACCGACGGCGGCAGCTCGCACGAGCGGGGAGGAATCCGTGCCGGCGACGATCAGGGCTGCCAGGGCTGCGGGGTCTTTCAGCAGTCCCAGTGCGCCGACGGCGGCTGCCCGGACGCGGGGGGTCTTGTCGTCGGTGGCGGCAATGAGGGCCTTGGTCGCCCGCTTATCGCGAATCCAGCCTAACGCCCCGGCAGCAGAGGCCCGGACGCGGGGGGCGGGGTCTTTGCAGGCGGTTATCAGGGCGTTGACGGTGACGGGGTTTTTCAGTCGGCCCAGCGTGTCGGCAGCGGCGATGCGGACATCCACGGCGGGATCATCCAGCCGATTCGCCACAGCCAGGGCACAGCGCTTGTCGCCGATCCAGCCGAGCGCTTTAATCGAGGCGACGCGGACGGTGCGGTTGTCTTCGCGCGCGCCCAGCAGCAGTGCGTCGATTGCTTGTGGTTTGCGAAACTCGCCTAGTGCAGCCGCGGCTTCCGCCCGTCGGGCGGGGTCGCGGTGGGCTAGCAGGCGGATCATCGTATCGGTGAAGGCGTCGTGGATTTCGATGTCTTTGTCGGTGGTGCATGCCGGCCAATTTTTCATGGAGCGGCTTACAAGTTGCCGGGCTTCGCGAAGCGGCATAGGCCCACCGGCCAATTCGGCCCCTGCCTGGCGGTTGGCTTCAAGAGGCTGGGGCTCACAGCCAGTCATCGCCGGCAGGAGGCAAATCACGAGCCGGGCTGCGAGTTTCAGCCTGGCGAATTTTTTCGTAACATTGGTCATCTCTCAAGATATACCATGACTCGACGGTTGCGACAAGGACGGGAATTGGTACAATGTCGCCCTGCCGTTCACTATTACCTACAAATAAGGACTGATAATCATGGATGTAACGCTTTCTGACCGTTTGGGACAATTGCCGCCGTACCTCTTTGCCGACCTCCGCCGGAAAATCGCCGCTGCCCGGGCCAAGGGCGTGGATGTAATCACGTTGGGCATTGGCGACCCGGACGCCGCTGCACCGGCAGCCGTGGTTGCCGAGCTGTGTCGCGCGGTTAACGACCCAGCCGACCCGAACCGCCACCGTTACGGCTGTGATGCGCCGGCGGCGGAATTTCCCGCTGCAATCAAGAATTTCTACCAGCGGCGGTGGGGCGTGGAGTTAGCCGACGACCAGATCGTTACGACCATGGGCTCCAAAGACGCTATCGCCAAGCTGCCGATGGCGATCATGAACCCCGGCGACGTGGGCATCGCGCCGCTGCCGGGTTATCCGACGTACAATATCGGGCACGTTTTCGCCGGCGGCACGACGTATTACGTCCCGCTGCGGAAAGAGAACGATTACCTCATCGACTTCGACGAGATTCCCGCGGACGTAGCTGCCAAGGCCAAGCTGATGTGGATGAATTATCCCAACAATCCCACGACGGCTACCGCGACGCTGGAGTTTTTCGCCAAGGCCGTGGAGTTCGGCAGGAAGCACGATATCCTTATCTGCCACGACAGCGCCTACTCCGAGAACACCTACGACGATTACGTCTCGCCGAGCATCCTTCAGGTGCCCGGTGCCGACGACGTAGCTGTGGAATTTTTCAGTCTGTCCAAGGCGTTCTGCATGACCGGCTGGCGGGCTGGCTGCGTCGTGGGCAATCGCTCGGCGGTGGCGGCGCTGCAAACCGTGAAGGAAAATATCGACAACGGCTCGCTGCGGGCGGTGCAGCTTGCCTCGGCCAAGGCGCTGGACATGGCTGAGGA
>JAIORC010000097.1 GCA_021108335.1 Phycisphaerae bacterium | reverse complement strand
TGTCGGGTGGCATGGTCAGCGGCAAAGCCGATGGCCATGAAAGATAGATACACGACGGCGGATGGTATGTTGGGTGGTTTTGAAAAAGGAATGGCGTGGAAATTGTAAATCGATCTTTCATGGCTATCCCGCAAAAAACGCGGGCTAACCATGCCACCCGATATCGTGGGAATTCGCACGGGCCTGCCCCAAGGGGGTTGCAAACCGTGTTTACGTTGCGGCGGCGAGTTCGGCTTCTTGTTTCTGCTGTTGGGGGCGGAGGATTCCTTTTGAGTCGAGGTACGCTTCGCAGCGTGTCATCATTCCCGCGTCGTTGCTGTGGCCGTCGAATTGCAGGCTGAGGAACGGTTTGCCCGAAGCTGTCCTGATGAAGTGCTTGATGAACGAATCCGGCCCGCACTTGAAGTTGGTGATGTAGATGATGTGCAGGTTCGGATTGTCTCCGACGATTTTGGCGGCGGCGAGAATCTTGCGGCCCAGCACCCAGAACATCGAATCGTTCACGTCGCGGATATCCACGTCGGCGGTGTCGAGGAAGTCCAGCGGTATGCAGTTGACGCCGTAGAAATCCCGCAGCTTCTGGCCGACTGAGAGATTCATGCCCGCGTCGTGGGTATTGTAAGACCGGCCGACCAGCACAATGCCCGGTTCGGAAGTTTCCCGCAATACATCAAGCGTTTCGGCGCCCTTAGCGAGGATGTCGTGTTTGAATACGTCCTGCGCGAGGAAGGCTGCTTCGACGGCGGCGGCGATTTTTGCCTTGGTAAGTCTCACGGCTTTGCCGGCCTGGCTGCGAAGCATGTAATCGGTAATCTGCCGCTGCACGATGGCCCGGCCTTCGCGGAAAGGAATCATCGGGCAGAGGAACTTGTCCGCATGGGCGGCTAGTTGTGGCGCGCGGCGGATGACGAAGGGCATCGTCTGGTGCCACGGGCAAAGATGCGCCTCGGTGTGTTTCCAGTTGGTCTCCAGCGAGATGATGTTCGGCATGAGGATGTAATCAATGCCTTTTTCGATCAGGTTATCGACGTGCCCGTGGGCGACGATTATCGGGAAGCACGGCTCGGCGACCACCGATTGCAGCCCGGCGGTGATAATCTTTTTGTTGGTCGGGTCGCTCAGGATGGTTTTGAAGCCCATCCGCTCCATCAGTGTCCGCCAGAACGGCAGGAACTCCCAGGCCCACATCGCCAGCGGAATGCCCACCGTCGGGGCGTTGTCGGCCAGGGCGGGCGCGTCGGTGTTTCCCAGCAGTCGCTGCTGACGGAAGGCCATCAGGTCTTCGATAACCGGCTGCTTTGCGGATTTGACCCGCTTGCGGAATTTTTCACTGCACTTGTCGCCCCAGTACGTCTTTTCGCCCTCGACGTCGAACTGCTGAATCTGGCAGTTGTTGGAGCAGCCGTTGCAGGTGAACTCCTTGAGGGTGTAGTCGACCTTCTCCATGTCATAGCCGCGGAAGCGTGAATGGGTTACCACTCCGTGGCGGGCCATCTCTGTAACGTAGAGACCCGTCGCCACTTTGGACGATTTGCCGTCACCATTACCGTTACCGTTGCCGGCGGAAGTCATTTTGTCTTTTGCCAGCAGGGCGCTGCCGATAGCGCCTATCACGCCATTGTGCGGCGGAACGATGATTTGTTTGCCGGTAACTATGCTGAAGGCTGCGGCGGTGGCGTTGTTGTAGGCTGTGCCGCCCTGGAAGAATATGCAGTCGCCGATGTGCCTGCCCCGCACGACGCGGTTGATGTAATTGTACACCACCGAATACGCCAGGCCGGCTACGAGGTCGCGCTTGCTGGCCCCGCGCTGCATGTAGCTGTTTACGTCCCGCTCCATGAATACGGTGCAGCGTTCGCCCAGGCGGATGGGGGCCTTGCTGGACAACGCCAGCTCGGCGAACTCGCCCTTGATGGCGATGTCGAGTTCTTCGGCTCGTTCTTCCAGGAAGCTGCCCGTGCCGGCGGCGCAGGCGTCGTTCATGGTGAAGTCCACCACCACGCCGTCCTGGAGGGAGATGTACTTGGAATCCTGCCCGCCGATTTCGAAAATGGTATCCGGCACGCGGCCGTCCAGCAGCGTCTGGCCGATGAAGGTGGCCCCGGTTTTGTGAGCGGTAATTTCGTCGTTGACGGTGTCGGCGCCGATAAGCTCGCCGATAAGCTCGCGGCCGCTACCGGTCGTGCCCACGCCGCAAATGTTCAACTTGCCGCCCCAGGAACTTTCGATCTCCCGCAACGCGCCGGCGACGACCTCGATGGGCCGGCCTTGCGTGCGGGTGTAGATTTCCTCGATGACTGCGCCGTTGACGTCGATGACCACGACGTTGGTCGATACGCTGCCGATGTCGATACCCATGTAGGCGTCTACCCTACCCTCGCCGTGCGCCTCGAAACTCCGGGCCTTGTCGCGCAACAACAGCACGTTGTCCATCACGAGAGGTCCGGTCGTGGGGAATGTGCCGTGCTCGGTATCGCTGGAGGCTCGCAGGTCGTTCATGTGCGACAGGTTGGCGGCGTGTTGCTGCCGGCGGGCGATAGCGGCGGCTCCGACGGCTGGGATGTGCGCCTGGGCAACGGGGGGAATTGCGAACCCGCCGTCCGCGACGTCGAAGGTTTCTTCCATCGCGCGAACAACGGCGGAATTGGCGGTTACCCCGCCAACGAACACCACCGGCGCTTCGACGGGATGGCTGCGAACGACAGCCGACCGGAAATTCCTGGCCACCGCGTTGCAAAGCCCGCGTAAAACCTCCGCCGGAGTATAGCCCTTCTGCTGGGAGTGGATCATGTCGCTTTTGGCAAAAACGCTGCACCGCCCGGCGATTTGTGCACTCCGCTCGGCGGCGTTGCAGATTTCGCCGATGTCTTCGACGTTGTATTGCAGCCGCCCGGCCTGTTGGTCTATGAACGAACCCGTGCCGGCGGCGCAGTCGCCATTGGTGGAGTAATCCTGAATATTGTAGTCCCCGTCGGAATTGCGTTCGAGCAGCAGATATTTGCTCGCCTCGCCGCCTATTTCAAAGACGGTCCGGGCCTGGATGTCAAGCGTCGCCAGGCCGGTCGCAAGGGCGCGGAATTCGTTGACGACCTTCGCTTCGAGCTTGACAGCCGTCGCCTTGGCGCCACTACCGGTGAGAACCACGCCGCGAACATGATCCAGCCCGACGACGGCGATGATTTCTTCGAGAAACTCCGTCGCCGCGGCGATAGGCTTGCCCCGCGTCCGGCGGTAATCGCTTATGAACAGTTTTTCGCCGCCGGGCAACTCGCGCAGCAGTGAATAACCAGGAATGTCCGCCGGGGCGTTCGGTTCGTTCGTGTCTACCAGCAAGGCGGCAGTCGCGCTGACCGCGCCTATGTCTATACCAACGTAACAGCTCATTAATGTCTCCATTTGCTTCCAGCTAATCGCGCGGGCGGGAACACCCCCGCCGCCAACTGCGCACATTTTCCACGGCGACCCCTTTCGGTGTCGCTATGCCATCCCCCATTTCGCTTTCGGTTCTGTGGGGCATAACTCGACGCTCGACTGTATTGGAAATCGAACGTGAGAACCACACCAGTGAAAGATTTTGTATTATCTCCGCTTCGGCGAGGCAAATTCAAGGGTAAAACGGCGGAATTGTGGATGGTGCTTCACATTATGGACATATTGTCGATTAATCTCGCCTGGCTGAATTTCACTGCAAGTGCAACCAAGGCGGGCACTTGCGCCGTGGCGGCATCGGCCAGCGTATCCGAATCGACGATCTGTATGTAATCGACCTGTCCAGACGGGGCTTTTTCCGCCAGGTAATCCCGCATCGCCGCGATTACCTCTCCGGCAGGCTGTGCTGAATTGCAAATCATGTCCGCCGCCAGTTGCAGCGAGCCGTGCAGCGCCGCCGCCTCGGAGCGCTCTTGCGGGGAAAGATTGGCGTTTCGGCTGGACATCGCCAAGCCATCCGCCTCGCGCACCGTCGGGCAGACGACGATTTCCACCGGGATATTCAGGTCGGCTGTCATCCGCCGGATAATGACCGACTGCTGGTAATCCTTCGCGCCGAAGTATGCCTTGTCCGGCTGAACGATGTTGAAGAGTTTGGCGACCACCGTGCAGACGCCCGCAAAATGTCCCGGGCGGCTTCGGCCGCACAGCGTCTCCGGCAGGTTGGCAACCGATACGGTCGTTTTGGCGGCCGGGTGGTACATTTCCGCAGCAGCCGGCAGGAACGCCAGCCCCGCGCCACGTTCACGACAGCCGGCAAGATCAGCCTCGACGGTACGGGGATATCGCGACAAATCCTCACCGGGGGCAAACTGGGTGGGATTGACGAAAATGCTCACCACGACAAAATCGCACTGATCTCGGGCGGCGTCGATAAGGCTGTAATGCCCCTCGTGCAGAGCGCCCATCGTCGGCACAAGCCCCACGCTTTGTCCGGCAGCCCTGACTGCAGCAACCTCCCGCCGCACCTGCTCAATTGTCTCGGCAATCTTCATTGGTATCTTCCCGAAGTCCTCATGGCGACCCCTGCGGTGTCGCCATGCCACCCAACACAATAAATATTCTGGGTGCCATGCTTCTGCTCGCAGAAGCATGTTGTCTCGTCACAAGTTACAAACCTGTACAATTTCCCACGATATCGGGTGGCATGGTTAGCCCGCGTTTTTTGCGGGATAGCC
>JAIORC010000155.1 GCA_021108335.1 Phycisphaerae bacterium | reverse complement strand
GTTTTACTATGGCTACCGAGTCTACGCCTTCGGCGCTGGCGGCGAAGTTGCAGGCTATTCGGTGGCGGAGTACGGGAATAGCTACTCGTCGGACGTCGTCGATGCCGGCAGTGAGGCGGCCGTCCATTGCGGCGAAGGCTTTGGCGCCCATGATGAGGTACTGCCCTGCCCGCGGACCTGCCCCGTAATCGACCATCTTTTTGATGTAATCCGGCGCGGTCGGATCGGCGGGCCTGGTCGCGCGGACGAGCTTCGAGCAATATTTGATCACGTATTCGCTTATCGGCACGGACGCGACCAGCCGTTGCATCTTGAGAATCTGCTCGGCGTCGAAAATGGGTTGCAGCAGCGGCTTTGCCCCGGAAGTGGTGGTTGCGAGGATCGTCTCCTCCTCGTTGGCCGACGGATAATCCACGAAAATGTTGAACATGAACCGGTCCTGCTGGGCCTCCGGCAGCGGATACGTGCCCTCCTGCTCAATGGGATTCTGCGTGGCGATCACAAAAAACGGGGCGTCCAGCGGGTAAGTCTCCTGGCCGACCGTTACCTGGCGTTCCTGCATGGCCTCGAGCATGGCAGCTTGCGTCTTGGGCGGCGTACGGTTTATCTCGTCGGCGAGGATCACGTTCGCAAAGATAGGCCCGCGGACGAACCGGAATAGCCGCCGGCGGTTCTCGTCTTCGTCTATGACGTTCGTGCCGGTGATGTCGCTGGGCATGAGGTCGGGGGTGAACTGGATACGCTTGAAGCCGACACTTATGATCCGGGCTATCGACGAGACAATCAGCGTTTTGGCCAGTCCCGGTACGCCGATCAGCAGGCAATGCCCGCGCGCAAGAATGGCGGCGAATATCTGATCCAGCACCTCGTGCTGCCCGATTATCACCTTGCCCAGCTCCTGCTTCATCGCCTGTCGCGACTGGGCAAACTGCCGCACCAGCAATTCAAAACTTTCTTTGCCCATAAAATTGTGCCTTTCTGTTGGGTGTACTAGGCTCTGTCTGAAAAGTCTCTTCGGGCTGCAAATTCCTCTTTTTGTTTCTGGACTGCGTCAGCAAAACAACGATATATTAGTTAATATGTCATTATTTTGCTTCCTTGCCAGAAACAAAAATAGAAATTTTCGCTTCCAAAGATACTTTTCAGACAGAGCCTGGTAAAATGATACCGATGAGAGCCTTTAAGAACAAGTCCCGCTTCATGTTGTTGATACTGGCCGGCCTGTTGGCCTTGCCGGCGGCGGCGTTTGCGCAGCCTGCCCAACAACTCACCAGCGAGCAGGTCAACGCCGCAATCGCCAAGGCGGTGGCCTGGTTGCGGCAGAAGCAGCGGGCCGACGGCACATGGCCTGGACTCGGCCATGAGGGCGGCGTAACCGCACTGTGCACGCTGGCCCTGCTGAACGCCGGAGCCGACGCCAACGATCCCGCCGTAGCCAAGGGCATCGCGCGATTGCATAAAATTCCGAATCACGCCACCTATACCACCTCACTTAAGTGCCAGGTTTACGCCGCCGCCGACCCGAAAAAATACGCCGCGCAGCTCAAAGCGGCGGCGGAACATCTTATCAACACCCAACGGGCCAACGGTATGTGGGGCTATAGCAAGAGTCGCGGGCGGGGAGACAATTCCAACGCCCAGTTCGCCCTGCTCGGCCTGCACCAGGCTGCCAACGCCGGCGTGAAAGTTCCCAAACGCGTCTGGCAACGCAGTTCGAAGCATTTCATCAACGGGCAGAACCGCGATGGCGGATGGGGGTATATGTCCAGGGGCGAAAAAAGTTACGGCTCGATGACTGCGGCGGGAATCGCCAGCCTGTACATCTGCGGGCAAAGCCTGGCGGTTGGCCGGGATCGAACCTTTCAGGACGGGGCCTATCCCGGCTGCGGGAAATATTCGCGGAATGTCGTCCTTGCCAAGGGGCTGAAGTGGATGACAAAAAAGTTTTCCGTCAAGCGCAACCCCAATCGCGGCAGTTGGTATTACTACTACCTCTACGGACTGGAGCGTGTAGGGATGATATCGGGCCGCCACGCGTTCGGCAGCCATGACTGGTATCGCGAGGGGGCCGCGGAGCTGATATCCCGGCAAAACGCAGCCGGCCATTGGGGCCGCGGGCGGCAGATGTATCAGACTGCCTTTGCGGTATTGTTCCTGGCCAAGGGCAATCGCCCCGTGCTGATTCAAAAAGTGCAATGGCCTGGCCATTGGAACCGGAACATACACGACCTGAAAAATCTTACCGCCTTCATCGGCGATAAACTGGGCAAGCAAACCACATGGCAGACAACCAGCCTCTCACTGCCGCTGAAGGAATTACGCCTCAGCCCGATCCTGCTGATTACCGGGCACGAGTTCCCGAAATTCACGCCCGCCGAGGTCGAAAAACTCAAGGCTTTCATCGAAGATGCCGGCGGAACGATTCTTTTCGAGGCCTGCTGCGGGTCGAAAGAATTCGCCGCCGGCTTCCGCGCATTCGCCAAAACAACCTGGCCGCTGCACCCACTTCGTCCACTGCAAAAAGACCACGTCGTCTTCAGCAGCGTCTATCGCATTGAAGACACCTACGGCCTGGAGGGTCTGGGCGGCGGCTGCCGGACAAGCGTGTTCTTCAGCCCGAAGGCGCTGAGCTGCCTGTGGGAATTGCAGACTGTTCCCAAGTTCTCCAACCTGGCGTTCCGGCTTGGCACGAACCTCGCTGCCTATGCTACCGGCAAGGAGCAACTGCCGGACAGGCTGGCTGTCATCAATCTGCCCAGCCGCGACAAAAAGGCTACCGGCAAGCGTACCAGCGAAGTGCCCCGCGGGGCTATCCGCATCGCGCGACTGATTCACGACGGCGATTACAACGCCGACCCCCACGCCATGATACGGCTGGCTGAACTGCTGGCGAAAAAGGCGAATATCGACGTCGTCGCGAAAAGCCGGCACCTCCGACCTTCCGACAAGAGCATCTACGAGTATCCCGTCGTCTTCATGAACGGGCATTACAAATTCAAGTTCTCGCCGGAAGACATCAAAGGCCTGCGGGCGTATCTGAAAAAAGGCGGCGTGCTGATTGCCGACCCTTGCTGCGGCAGGGTGAAATTCGACAAGAGCTTCCGCGAAATGGTCAAAACCCTCTTCCCGAACAGGAAATTCACCCTCCTGCCGAAGGATCATCCCATTTACACCGGCAAGACGGGCATAACGCTCGGCGAAGTGAAATATCGCCGCATACTGGCGGAGGAACTGAAACAGCGGGGCACGACCCGCCCGCCGATAGAAGTGCTGCGTATCGACGGGCGAGCGGCTATCATTTACAGTAAGTATGACTGGTGCTGCGCATTGGAGGGAGATAATCCGTTTTCCTGCCGCGGCTACATCGACGAGGACGGTAAAAAACTGGCGATGGCAATTTTTTTGTACGCCGTCAATTATTAGTACCAGAATGTGTGTTGTTGGGTGGCATGGCTTGCAAGCAAGCCATGCCACCCAATTAAAATAAATTCGAATTTGCTTTTCAATTTTTGGTTTTTTTCCATAACACTTTTGGCCATAAAATATTATAAGATTAACGCATGGGCAATAAAAACGGCATAGGGATGTTTTTTGTCAAACGTATTGGGCTGTTCGCGGCGAGCCTCGTTGTCGTAGCTGTCATAGTGGCGGGGGCTTTGCATGCCCGCGCGGAGGAGCTTACCGACGAGCAGCTCGATAAGGCTATCGATAGCGGGATTAAATTTCTCCTTGCCGGCAAAACGTCCGCCGGGGCAATCGAATCGAGCAATTTTCGCCAGGCGGACGGCGGGGCGGAGGCTTTGGTTGTCTGGGCAGCCCTGGAGGCCGGCAAAAAGCCGACCTACCTGCCGCTTGTCCCGGTTATCAAGCATCTCAAGAACCGACAGCCCAACCGTATTTACGCCCGGGCGGTACGGACAATCGTTTTTGCCCGGCTGGGTGGGGAATTTCGCCAACAGGCGGTTTCCGAGGGAACCTGGCTTATCCAGAAGCAGGGCGAAAGCGGCGGCTGGGGCGTTGCCCCCGACGACAAAACGCCGAACACGCTCGATACGGCGATAGCGTTGCTGGCCCTTCGCTACGCGAACGAATGCGGCCTGCACGTATCGCAGACCGTGCTGGACAGGGCACGAACGTTCCTTGCCGACGCACAGAATCCTGACGGCGGGTTCGGCTATCATCCGCCGGGCACCAAGCCGTTTCGGCTTCGCGGTATGAGTCACGGTTCCGCCACCGCCGCCGGTGCGGTCGCTCTGGGTGTATTGGTGGATATGCGGGCGTCCCGCATGAAGGCCGACCGCTCCCTGGAGGGGCTGGCCAAGGCGAAACTTCCCGCGGAGCTGCGAGCATACGGCCGGGCTATCAGATGGCTGAACCAGCACTTCGACCTCAAGGATGTACCCCAGTGGTACTGGGGCGATTCGCCTCGTTATACTTACTGGTTCACATTATCACGGGCCACCGAGGCCATCTCGCCAATGTGGCTGTACAGGCACGATCTCGATAAGGAACTGGCGGCGGAAATTCTGCCCCGCCAGAAAACCGACGGCGGCTTTCGCGGCAAAAGGCTGGCCGAGGACCGTATCGTCAGCACCGCCTACGCAGTACTTTGCCTCTCGCAAATACGAAAACCCCTGCTGATAAACAAAATTTCTCTGGGCACACTCCCGCTTGCCGATTACAACGACGCT
>JAIORC010000212.1 GCA_021108335.1 Phycisphaerae bacterium | reverse complement strand
CCGACCGCCGTGATAATGCCCACCGTAATGGAGGCTGCGATGCCCTTGGAGGTCGTCCGCTTCCAGAACAGCAGCATGATAATCGCCGGCAGATTCGCCGACGCCGCCACCGCAAACGCCCAGCCGACCAGGAACGAAACGTTCATGCCCTGGAAGACAATGCCGAGAACAATCGCCACAATGCCGATGACAAGCGCCGCCACTTTCCCGGCTAGCACCTTTTGCCTGTCGGTCATTTTGATGCTGTGGAACCGGTCCATCAAATCGTGGGCCACCGCGCCGGAAGACGCGACAATCAGCCCGCTGACCGTACCGAGAACCGTCGCGAACGCAATCGCGGAAATCACCGCGAACAGAAGCGACCCGAACGACTTAGCCAGCAGCGGTGCCGACATGTTTCCGTCGGCGGGGTTCATCACGCCGTTGACCATCGCGCCGAAGCCCATGAATAACGTGAGAACGTAGAACAACCCGATCGCCGCGATAGCGACGATGGTGGACTTTCTCGCACAGGCCGGGCTTGGCACGGTGTAATAGCGAATCAGGATGTGCGGCAAAGCAGCCGTGCCCAAAAACAGCGCCAGCATCAACGAGGCAAAGTCCATCTTCTCCAAAATCGTACCGCTTACCTTGAACTTCTGGCCGGGCACCATCAGCTCGCTGCCGGCCTTGGCTTTGGGATAGTAAACGGTTACCTTGTCCTGGCCGTCCACGATTTTCGCGTAAGACCAGGTTTCAACCTCCGTACCCTCGGCGCCAATCGCCGCGATAAATTCCATCGGCGACTGCGGGCCAGTTGCAGCTTCCTTGCCGCTCTTGCCGCGAATTTTCAACAGCCGCCCGACAGGCCGCAGGTCTTGCTTGCCCAATTTCTCGTCGCCGTTGTAAATCGTTTTGCCGCCGGTAATGGTTTTCCACTGCGCCTGGCGCAACACCAGCGAGCCTTTATCGTTAGTTTCCTTCTTCCACCAGCTCGCTTTGTCATCTTTGGAAAGCTTGACGAAGGCCACCGTCGTCTCGCCGGTCTTCTTGTTTATGACCGCGTTTTGGCCAAGCACCTTATAGCCCGGTTCCGTTATCGTAACCGCCCCGTCCTTTTCCGTCGCAGCGAGGGTCTGGAACTGGTTGCTCTTGCCGTCATTCAGCCCGACCGGCTCGGTGGACTCGCCGCGATAGCACACCGCGATGACGAGAACCGTCGAGAAGACGATCAGTAGCGCGCCCTTGAGGAACTGCACGTATGTCGTCGAGGCCATCCCCGCCGTGGCGACGATATAGATGACTATCACCCCGACCATGATTACGCCCGCCCAGTGAGGCAGGCCCAGCAGCGGCGTAACCAGCACGCCCGCGCCGACCATCTGCGGAATCAGGTAGCAAATTGACACTACCAGCGTACTGATCGCTGCCGTCAATTGGATGCCCTTGGAGTGGAACTTTGCGTCCAGCGCGTCGGTGAAGGTGTACTTGCCGAGGTGCTTCATCGGCTCAGCCACCACGAACAGCGCGACGATCCACCCGGCGAGATAGCCGATCGAATAAAGGAATCCGTCGTAGCCCTGCGTCGCGATCATGCCGCAAATGCCCAGGAACGACGCAGCCGAAAGATAATCGCCCGCAAAGGAAATGCCATTGACCGACCAGTGAATCTTTCCGCCGGCGGCGAAATATCCGTGGGCGGATTTAGCCTTCTTGCCGAGATAGAAACTCAGCCACAATACAAATCCCACAAACGCGGCAAAAACCGCGACAGCCATCGGTTGAACTTCAGCGAGAATCATCATTTACTTATCCTCCTGCTCATCAGAGCCGACGGCGGAGTTATTACCCACTGCAACACCGAGCTGCTTTTCTTTCCTGATGCACAGCCGGTTGTAAATCAGCGCGATAAACAGTGCAAAAACGATCAGCCCGAAACCATACACCACCGCCAGGTTCAGGCCGAATACGATAATACGCTCCATCATCTCGGGCTTGACAAGGTTGATCCCGACAAACCCGACATAAATCGCCGCGTAAATCAGGAACATAAAAACGCCCAGACGCTTCTTGTACGCGTAGGCTGCATCCGGGCCGCTATGGGCCGCTGGCTCATGTAACATGCTAAATCTCCTTGGTTTCGACTTGCGTGAGGATTCTTCTCGCTCCTGCAAGATTTCATGCGATCACTGCAATCCGGCCATGTTAGCGAGTTGAAAAGAAAAAACACCCCTTTTTCTTTTTTTTTAGGGGAGGGTGGCTTGCGAACATCGTGGCTGTCGCTTCGCTCCCGCCACGGCACCCGACTGCCGCGCGAAATTCGAGGCTGTGCGTGAAAAATTTTCACCCGCAGGACTGAAAGGGACTACTCGATTTGAAGAGAAGGATTGGCCGGCATGTTGACCAGGCGGACCATCCGCCGCCCGGTAAGCACTTTCCACAATTGCTCGCCGGCGAATTCTTTCCGCCAGCCGGTCATCAAAAACGCCGAGTCATGCTCCGGCGATTCGCTCCTTACTGCGTTTATCAACTCGACATAGTTGCTGCGGCTGGCAAAGAGTCTGTGATCCAATTTCTTCCTGCCGCACAACGCCTGCCCGATTGCCGAGGCGAAATCCAGGAGCATTTTATCGGCAGCATCGCCCTCTTTGGGCGCAGTGGGCGTGGGCAACTCAGATTCCGGCACGTCTTCCCCCGCCCGAATCGCTTCCAACACATCCTGACCGTATTGCTTGGCCAGCGGACGTGGGAATCCGCGAACCGCCCGCAACTGCTCAAGACTCCCCGGCTGCGACCTGGCAATGGCGGTGAGTGTCTCGTCCCGCAGAAACGTACGCGGCGGGGTATCCGTCTGGCAGGCAGCGAGGTCTCGCCATTGGGCCAGTGCGGACAATATCGCCAGCTTCCGTCGGCTCAACCGATCCACACCGCGAACGCGTTTCCACAACTCCGTCGGCGAGGGGATATATTGCTCGGTTTTTTGCAGGGGACGCATTTCCTCTTCCAGCCATGCCGTCCGCCCGAGTTTTTTCAGTCGTGCCTGAAGTTTCTTTTCCGCCGCTACAAGATGCACGACATCCGTGGCTGCATATGCCAACTGCCTCTCGGTCAGCGGTCGCCTGCTCCAGTCGCTGAAGGCCTCGGCCAGTGTTATCGACTTGCCCAGCACGCGCTGTATCAGCTTGGCGTACGATAAAGGATACGGAAAACCGGCAAGCCCGGCGGCTATTTGCACGTCAACGATATTCGCCGGAGGCCGGCCCGTTACGAGGTGGCATATCTCCAGATCCTGCTGACCGGCATGAACGATCTTCTTGACCCCAGGGTCTATCACCAACTGCCAGAACTCCTCCATCTCCACGCGGAACGGGTCTATCAGCACGTAAAAATCTTCCGTGCCCGCCTGCACAAGACAAAGCTGCGGGAAGTAGCTGTACTCGCGGATAAACTCCGTATCAAACCCGAAAATTCCGACATCGCGAAATTTCTGGCAAACCGCATGTAGCTGCTCATTATCTTCAATTATGCACTCGGCTGGATCAACCATAGGCGTATCTTACCAGATATTTCTTCCCAATGGCAGGGGTTATCCGGCACAAATACGGCCGGTAATTCCATCGGCCCGCCGACACCGGAAAATTGACGGGATAAGAATATGCGAAAAAAACCGGTATTTTCTTTGATTCCGCGATAATGATTTTGTATTAGTCATCTTATCCCTGATACGTTATCTGGGGGAAATTCAAAAATTCGTTTAACGAAAGGAATCGTAAAATGGCAAAGAAAGCAGCCGCAGCAGTAGCAAAACCGATGACCAAAAGCCAGATCGTCACAAGCATCGCAGACACCACTGAGCTAACCAAGAAACAGGTTACCGAAGTGTTTGACGCGATGACCGCGCTGATCAAACAGAATGTCGGTAAGAAAGGCCCGGGCATCATCAGCATCAACGGCCTGTTCAAGGTTTCCGTGCAACGCAAGCCGGCAACCAAGGCCCGCAAGGGTATCAACCCCTTCACCAAAGAGGAAACCACCTTCAAGGCAAAGCCCGCCCGCAACGTGATAAAGGTTCGCCCGCTGAAGGCCCTCAAAGATATGGTCTAAGCTCCACAACCATAACTCACGCTTTAATACCCCCTTCGCAATTACAATTGCGCAGGGGGTTTTTTATGAAACTACATCTCGCGCGGCGGCATCGGCTTCGCCGTTGACCATACCACCCGACGCATATAGCCGTCGCCGGCAAAAACTTCAAGTGGAATTCTTTGTTGGCATCAGCGTCGCGGTAGCATAGGATTGGCGTAAATCGTGTGGGTTGTATATTATTATGTTCGATGAGACAATGATGAATGAAAAAATGCCATCTCGTAGCGGTCCCGTCTCGCTTCTCGTTGTCGCCATCATCTTAACTCTCGGGCCGGTGTGGGGTCTCCTGGGAACTGCAGTCGAGATGATTCTGTTGTTTGGCAAACTACAATCTGGGAACCCCAGTGTTGAGGCCCCCGTCACGCACATGGATACCTACCTTGGGATGACTGCTTTGGGCATGGTGATGTCACCAATCGGTATCGCCCTGCTTGTTGTCGCCATCATCTGGATCGTGAAGGTGAACCAAAAACGAAAGAAGTTATCGAACCAATGAATGCACCTTACACGTTGGGCGATTGAACAAACACATAGAGGAACAAGATGAATTCACGTGACAGAACGTTTTTGGCTCTTGAGCACCGGGCCGGCGACAG
>JAIORC010000192.1 GCA_021108335.1 Phycisphaerae bacterium | reverse complement strand
GACCTGACAATGAACATCTACACCCACGCCGACCTGAACGAACTAGCCACAGCAGTCGCCGCCGGCAAAGCGTTCGTGTGATGGAGTAGGATGCTATAGCCGTTTCAGGCCGAGCGTTTGCGGCGAAGTAACGCCAAACCACCGACCGCCAGCAGACACATTGTTGCCGGTTCGGGTGTGTTCGTAACGGCGTAGCTGCTGAAGCTGTCAACCGTGAAGTTTGCCCATCCGTCTGCGAAAACGAGGTCAGTCGCGTCGTATTGCGTCCAGCCGTTTATGTCGTCATGGTGCCAGATCGTTATGTCCTCAGCTGTCGGCGAGCCGGTCAACGCAAACGAGAGCATCACGCCATCGCCGCCGGGAAGCCCGGAAATATCGAAATCCCAACTATCTTGAAGGAGCTGATCTTCGCTCAGCAGGGCCTGCAGGTCGGCCAGTGTTTGGCCGCTGGTAGCCGTGGCGGTAAAATCGAGTGCCGTAGAGCCAGCCGTCGGCATGAAGTTCACGCACAGGCTGCTGCCCACATCGACGCGCTGTTCCGTGGACAGATCAAATGTGATCTGCTGTCCGGCGTTGGCCTGCTCAGCCGCGGCGACGGTGAACGTGTGGAGCGTTTCATCCCACATACCGCCGAAGGTTTCATACGTTCCGCTGCCCAGCCAGCTGCCGGTAACCGAAATAGGCGTATATGTTCCAGCCAGCAACCCCGCCTCCGCCGTTAATCGCACCGTTCCATCGTGCATAAAATTTGAACCTGTGGTGAGCATGTCATTATTACTGACGTCGATCGCCAGCAAAGAATAGCACCAAGTATAAATATTTTCTCCCACGGTAACCAAACCACCATTGGTTATATTCAGCGTGCAGAGACTTGGATTATTGCCGTTGCTGAGCCAGAGGCTACCGTTGATCGTCCATGTCGAGCCGGGGCCGGATACAGTGGCTTCCGGCAAGGAGTCGTTCCGACCGTCAAAAAAGGCGGATCCACTATTAACTCTGCCGCCGCCCGTGATATTCAGCGTACCGCTGCCTTCCCAGCCGATCCAGAGGCTGTCAGAGACCGTCAACGTCGAGCCTAGACCATTGACCGTAACCTCGCCCGTCGAGCCGGAGTTGTAGCCGATGTAGCTACCCATCATGTCGCCGGTAATTTCAACTGATCCGCCGTTGGAGATATTCAGCGTACCGCTGCCAAAATAGCCGACGGTGAGGTTGCGAGGGACTGTCCATGTTGAGCCTGAGCCATTGACCGTAACCGTGCCCGTTGAGCCAGAGTTGTAGCCGATGTAGTTATCCTCGGAAAACATGCTGCTGTTACCGACCGATCCACTGTTGGTGACATTCAGCGTACCGCTGCCAGAATGACCAACGATGAGGCCGCCAGGGAGCGTCCACGTCGAGCCGGGGCCATCAACCATAACCGTGCCCGTCGAGCCGGAGTTGTAGCCGATATAGGCATGGGGGTCTGGCACTGGCGTACTACCGCTGACGACCGATCCGCCATTGATGATATTCATCGCACCGCTGCTGGAATGGCCGACGTAAAGGTTGTCGATCTCCCATGACGATCCCTCACCTTCGACTGTTACCGTGCCCGTCGATCCGGAGTTGTAGCCGATGTAGCTAGAGCTAGGAGCAGAAGGCATGTTGTCATTGGAGACGACCGATCCACCGTTGAAGATATTCAGCGTACCGCTACCAGAATTGCCGATGTAAAGGTCGCTAGAGACCGTCCACGTCGAGCCGGGACCATCAACCGTAACCTCGCCCGTCGAGCCAGAGTTGTGGCCGATGTAGTTACCCATGGAGTACGTGTTGCCGCTGCTGACCGATCCGCCATTGCTGATATTCATCGTACCGCTGCCAGAATAGCCAAAGTAAAGGTCGGCAGAGGCCGTCCACGTCGAGCCGGGACCATCAACCGTAACCTCGCCCGTCGAGCTGGAGTAGCAGCCGACGTAGCTACTCATGCTAGTAACCTCGCCGCCGTCTGTGATATTCAGCGTACCGCTGCCAGAGTTGCCGATAGTAAGGTGGCTGGTACTCCACGTCGAGCTGGAGCCATCAACCGTTACCGTGCCCGTCGAGCCGGATTTGCAGCCGATGAGGCCTGAATTCGATTCAATGGAGATGCCGTCAGAAATGCTCATGGTTCCGACACCAGCATAGCCGGCTCCAATCACACAACTGTTGTCAACGGTCAAGTTGAGGGTGATATTCTGGTCGGGATTGTCATTAACATTAAGAGTCTGTTCCACTCCATGCGCGGCATCGAAAACCAGATCGATGTTACTGACCAGGCCATGGGTGTTAATCGTGCCCGTACCGGTAATATCATCGAAGTTGCAGAGAAGATTGCCTGTCGTAAGCGTTCCATTGTCAAAGATGATCGTACCTGGCGAGCCGGAATCGTGAGATATCCAAGTACCATATTCAGCGATCACCTCACCGCCATTGGTGATATTCAGTACGCCGCTGCCAGAATCGCCAAGAATGAGGTTGGTGGTATTCCAGGTCGAGCCGGGGCCATCAACCGTAACCGTGCCTGTCGAGCCGGATTTGTGTCCGATGTAAACAAAACCGCTGTCGACCGTGCTGCCGTCGGTGATATTCAGCGTACCGTTGCCAGAATCGCCAACGGTAAGGCTAGATGACGTCCACGTTGAGCCGGGACCATCAACCGTAACCAGGCCCGTCGAGCCGGATTCGTAGCCGATGACGCTAGGCGTGAAAAACTCGCTACCGCTGACGACCGATCCGCCGTTGGTGATATCCAGCGTACCGCTGCCAGAATAGCCGACGTTGAGGTACTCGGTATCCCAAGACGATCCCTCGCCATCAACCGTAACCGTGCCCATTGAGCCGGATTTGTAGCCAATGTAGCCGAAAAACGATTTAATGGAACTAGCGTCAGAAATGCTCATGGTTCCGATGCCAGCATAGCCGGCTCCCAGCGAACTCCAGTCGTTAACAGTCAAGTTGATGGTGATATTCTGGCCGGGATGGTCATCAATATTAAAAGTCTGGTTCTTTCCATGCGTAGCATCGAAAACCAGATCGATGTCACTGACCAGGCCTCTGGTGTTAATCGTGCCCGTACCGGTAAGATCATCGAAATTGCAGAGAAGACCGCCTGTCGTAAGCATTCCATTGTCAAAGCGGATCGTACCGGACGAGCCGGAATTCTCAGATATGTAAGCCTCCCCTAGAACGATCACCTCGCCGCTGTTGGTAATATTCAGCGTACCGTTGCCAGAATTACCGACGTAGAGGCCGTTAGACGTCCACGTCGATCCCTCTCCATCGACCGTTACCGTGCCCGTCGAACCGGATTTGTAGCCGATGTAGCCCAAGCCCGATTCAATGGAACTGCCGTCAGAAATACTCATGGTTCCGACGCCGGCATAGCCGGCTCCCAGCGAACTCCAGCCACTATCTGGCGAACCCATTCCGCTAGTCAAGTTAATGGTGATATTCTGGTCGGGATTGTCGTTAATATTAAAAGTCTGGTTTTTCCCATGCGTGGCATCGAAAACCAGATCAATGTCACTGACCAGGCCACTAGTATTAATCGTGCCAGTACCGGTAAGATCATCAAAGTTGCAGAGAAGCCCGCCTGTCGTAAGTGTTCCATTGTCGAAGAGGATCGTACCTGACGAACCTGAATCGTCAGATATACAAGTACTTCCTTCAGAGATCACTTCACCGCCGTTGGTGATATTCAGCGTGCCGCTGCCAGAAGCGCCGACGGTGAGGCCGTAAGACGGCGTCCACGTCGAGCCGGGACCATCGACCGTAACCGTGCCCGTCGAGCCGGAGTGGCGGCCGATGTAGCTGATGCGGTAGTGATTAGGGATGCCCGTGCCGCCATTGCTGACGACCTCGCCGCCATTGACGATATTCAGCGTGCCGTTGCCAAAATCGCCAACTGTGAGGTATCCATGCTTCCACGTCGAGCCGATCCCATCGACCGTGACTGTGCCCGTCGAGCCGGAGTTGTAGCCGATGTAGTTAGGGAAACTCGTGCCGAAGGGGTCGTCGCTATTGTCGCCACTGTTGACCGTGTCGCCACTGGTGATATCCAGCATGCCGCTGCCGGTCTTGCCGACATACAGGGTTGTGTTACCTGTCCAACTGGCTGGATCGGCGGGATCGACATCGCCAGTAACGATAACGTCAGCCAGTACCGAAGCGGGCAAGCCCAGAAAGACAAATGAAGCAACTGCCGCCACACAGAAAACGCGAGATAAACCATTGAACCGAAGCATAAGCAAACCCTCTCTTTTCTCCAAAGCATTTGAGCCAAGCTCAGACTCTCATGCTCATCCCTTCAAGAACGGCAACTCTGCTGATTCGAGCTACCACCAACCAAATGATTTTTCATATTCTATATCTCCCTCGCGTCTTGTCAAGGTTATTTTTCGGCAGATACGTGCATAAAAACGGACACACGGGGGCTGTTTTGTGAAGACCATGTGGAGATGGGTGGACACACGAGGGGACACATATCAGCGCCCTTTATAGTCATTGTTGGGCAATGCGGGTCAACGTTTGTCAAAAATCAATTTTGGCGGCTGGCAGCGGGGCAGGGCCAGGCGGGGCAATAAAATCAGGGTTGGGGGCGTCTTTCGTCATCGGAAGTCGCGTGTTGTCGTCCTTTGTCAATGATTGCCGGAGGAGGGACTCGAACCCTCACTGCCTTGCGGCAACGGGATTTTGAATCC
>JAIORC010000166.1 GCA_021108335.1 Phycisphaerae bacterium | reverse complement strand
ATCGGAGCAAGTGCGTCGTGATCAGCATGAAAGGTATTTGCAGGAGAGGCAAGAGCTTTTGGAGCTATTAAGAAGCCTAGAAGCGGAGCGGAACAGTTGGCAGTATAAGGTTGTGGAGGGAATGGCAATCGGACTTTCTGATATAGTGACTACTTGCATGGGTATAGATACGTCACAATGGACCACTAGTATGAAGCTCGGTGTTGCCGGAGCGTGGTCTGAGGGTGCGCAGACTGGTTTAGTGGGGTATGTACAGGGTGCCAATGAAATGTTTTCACTTGGTGGGAGATTGTATGACCCTGGCGATTTGAGCAGGTTTGCCTACAATCAAACGGATTACGAACAGGCCAAAATTGGCGGTTATGTCGGCGGAGGTGCACTTATGCTGGCGGGTTTGCTTTATGCCGGATCAGCACTTGGGCTGACCCAAATCGGTACTGTGCCATTAACGGCTCTCAAGTCGACGATTGCTTTAGAAGCGACGAGCTTGTTATACTTGGGTCTTCCGGCTCCTATGGCGAAAAGGATGATAAATAATTCACCAAGTGCGAGTACTATGCCGCAGGTGTTGCAAAACAAAGCGAAGGGGGATGCTTTCAGGAATGAAATCGCTGAGGGTATGCGTATGGCAGGACGTAACGTCACCACTGAAGTGTACAAGAAAACACCTTTCGGAGCTCGTTACATCGATATCGAAGTGAGCAGTGGCGGGAAAGTTTTGGGGGGGATCGAGACGAAGGCAGGCAACTCGCCTTATACGATTCCTCAGCGTGCGAAAGATGCCTACTTATGGATAGTCGAAAATTACAAAGTCAATGTTGTGAGGGATAAGTGATGGCAAAAATAGTTCCGAAAAATACGATTGACCGGATACTTACGGCAACAAAAAAATTGTTGCTGCCACAAGGCTACTCACGCCGTGGTGCAATTCTGAGAGTCATAGACCAGAACAATTGCGGAATTGTGGAGTTCCAACGCAGCAGAAAAAGTTCGAAGGCCAAACTACTCTTTACTATAAACATTGGTATTGTCTGCGGTGAACTCCTGGATTCAGAGCCTTCTCAACAAGTACTCCAGAAAGCTCGAACTGTAGATGCACACTTGCGAGTGCGGATTGGGATGTTCTTACCAGACCATCCGGACAAGTGGTGGGAGGTGACGGAATCTACTGACATTGATAGCCTTGCACGCGAAATATCGGAACTCATTTTAGAGAAAGCGGTTCCCTATATCCGACAGTTCCTTTGCACTGAATCTATTCTTACTTTGTGGGAATCGGGACAATCACCGGGTTTAACCGATGGTAAACGGTGTGAGCTACTCGCTAAACTCAAGAGAAATCGGGAATGAGGTGTTACATGAAACTGCTCGGCAAATGGGTGGTGGATGTGACGGATGTTAGAACCGTCAATGAGCTTGGCGATGTTGTGTTGGACTTTCGCGAAGATGGTCAATTGGTCTACACGATTCGACAGGAAACAAAGGATCAAATCATTAAACTGCAATACAAGATTGAAGGTGAGACTATTATCACAGATCAGCCTTCTGCGCCACAGATCGAACGTACTCCTTTTTCGTTGTTACCGGAGGGGACGTTGGTGCTCACCTTCAGTGGTGTTTCGTATAAATTTCGGCGTCTGGAATAATAGGAGCAACCTATGCCTGTAATCTGGGGACGCAATACTGGTTTTGTGTTTGACGTGGTGGTTTCCGGGTTTATGGTATTGCTATGGATAGGTTAGCAAGAGTTGTTGTTCCGGGTAGCCATCATTATGTTATCTAACGTGATTAATTGGTGTTGTGTTTTCGGATTGTCTCCACGGATTGTCGGTGTTCCCGGATTGCATGCCGACTCCAGCCAGTCGATTGCCGAGTATACCTTCGCCTACGACGCAGCCGGGCGCATGACGCAGATGACCTCGCCGGACGGTTCGAGCGATTATACCCTCGACGATATCGGCCAGTTGACGGGCACCGACCACGATCACCAGGCCGACGAGAATTACACCTACGACGCCAACGGCAACCGCACCAACGACGGCTATTCCACGGGCCAGAACAACCGCATGTTGTCCGACGGCACGTATAATTACACCTATGACGACGAAGGCAACCGCCTCTGCCAGACGGAAATCGCCACCGGAGCCGTCCGCGAATTCCAGTGGGATTATCGCAATCGGCTGATCAGCGTGACGGATCGCGACTCCGCCGGCGGGGCGGCTGTTCAGGTCGTCGAGTTCACCTACGACGCCATGGGCAATCGAATCGCGATGGTTGTCGATGCCGACGGCGACGGGGCGGCTGCCGGGCAGGCTACGTACTTCGTCTACGACGGCGATCACATAATTCTGGAATATACCGACAGCGGCTCCGGTGCGGAGTTGGCCTATCGTTACCTCCATGGGCCAGTGATCGACCAGGTACTCGCTGCCGAGGGCAGCAACGGCGAGGTGCTCTGGGCATTGACCGACCACCAGGGCAGCGTGCGGGATTTGATAAACTCAGCCGGCACGGTTGCCAACCACATCACGTACGACAGCTTCGGCAACATCACAGCCGAGTCCGACGCGGCGGTGGACTTCAGGTTCAGCTACACCGGCCGGGAGCTTGACGCCGCCACGGGGCTGTTCTACTACCGCGCCCGCTACTACGACGCAGCCGCCGGAAGATTCATCTCCGAAGACCCCGCCAGCTTCGACGCCGGAGACATGAACCTATACCGCTACGTAACCAACAACCCCATGACACTAACCGACCCCAGCGGCCTGTGCGGCTTTGGAGGGCTTGGGGTGTATGGGAGATATTACAGCCTTGATACAAAGTCGGCATCGGAGCAAGTGCGTCGTGATCAGCATGAAAGGTATTTGCAGGAGAGGCAAGAGGTTCTGGAGCTATTCAGAAGCCAAGAGGCGTACATGAACAGTTGGCAGCGTGAAATCTCGGAGGGAATGAGCGAGGCCATTATAGCACAGGCAAAAATGATATCAGGGATTACCACGTTGGAACTAATTATAAATATTTTTTCCGTATTTGATGAAGCGGAGGCCTATGAAAGAAATAAGGCGAAAGGTGGTCTTTCTAAAGCAATTGTCAATCGAATTCCATTAATGAATATGGCTCCGGTGATGGTGGAGGCTTTTACAGGCAAGAGTCAGAGTGGTTATACCTATGGCCAAAAATTGACACCTTTGGAGCATGGGAAATCTATTGCCTCGACTATCATATATTGGGCAGCGGTTGGATATGGAGCGACGCGAACACTTAAAGGTACAGGGCCAAGCCGGTTAACAAGTAAACCCAGTGTGAAACCGGCGGTGAAGAGTGCAGACCCGTGGCTGTCTCGCCAAGGCATTCGGCCCGCACCAGGAACCCGCGTTCGGCCACAGGGAGTACCTAAAAATTGGCGGATTCGCTCAACGAAGAAACTAGGGGGTGTCCGGTACTACGATCCAGCGAACCCTGGGCATTCTGTACGAGTTATGCAAGGGAACCCGAATAGCCCCTTTGTCAATTCTCAGAGCCCATATGTGAGATGGCAGGCCCACGGTCAACCGCTGGACACCAACGGGAATATTCTCCCAACGAAGTTCGGTCCTGATGCTCATATCCCGCTTCAGGACTTCAAATTCATTCCGGAGGTGCCTAAATGAGCTGGATCAATCGTGATCTCGTGGTCGCTTGCTTGAAGGAACTAAGTGACCGTGCAATTCAAGAGCGATTGTGGCTGCCCAACGAGAAGTCGGAACAGTCCTCTTTTGAAGAATCGGTGTGTCAACTCTTCGACGACAGCGGCTTGGGAGATCGTTTGGAAAAGCCTGGGGTTACTTTCTCCGAGGATGCAGATTCTCTTCTTCGTAATCTAGACACCAAGCTTCAGGCCATTGATGCAATGAGAGTTCCCATCGATATCATCAATGATCCGAGACTCGATCAAGTCCGAAGTCTAGCCAAAGAGATACTTTCACACATACATGACCGGTAAAATCTGATGAATCCGAAAGAAATGAAAAGCAACGAAGACCTTCACGAATACATATGTTGGCTTGTCCAGGAACTGAAAACACGCGGGCAGAATGAACTGGCGGACCAACTCGCTGTTGCAAGCGATTTCTCCTTCGGTTCTCCTTCGGAGTTTCTGTATGAAGCGGAAAGCGTATTGAAAAAAGTCCGCGATGTGGCAGGCACTATATTAAGTGATTCTGAGAAAGAGGACGTTGATGCTGCCATTCGTCAGATTGACTTAGCTTTCAAGAGGATTGGTGAAGAAACAAAATCTGGCTGTGCTGTGTATGCCGAAAACTCATATCCGTGGTGAAAAACCGGAAAATTCAAATGGTGAAGAAACAAAATCTAGCGGCGAAGCTGGGAAGTCGCTGGCGGATCGGCTGGAAAAATGACGGAAATGCCCCATTTTTCTGGATTGGCGTAGACGGGTATTGTCGGCTTGGTTGAAGCCGTGGGAAAATTGAAAATCGAATAAACAAACCTACGCCATGCGGCGGTAGGTATGGTACACGGCCGTTCGCGAATTCTAGTGGGATTATCGCAATCGGCTGATCAGCGTGACGGATCGCGACTCTGCCGGCGGGGCGGCTGTTCAGGTCGTCGAGTTTACCTACGACGCCATGGGCAATCGTATCGCGATGGTTGTCGATGCCGACGGCGACGAGGCTGCTGCCGGGCAGGCTACGTACTTCGTCTACGACGGCGATCACATAATTCTGGAAT
>JAIORC010000027.1 GCA_021108335.1 Phycisphaerae bacterium | reverse complement strand
CAGGCCCTTCGGCTGCTTGAGCATCCCGATGATTTCCTGCTCAACCCAGGCGGGGTACTTCTTTCCGATGGTGTTGTAGGCACGCAGGTGAGCCGAGCGGTCTTTTTTGTAGAACAAGGGTTGAACGTAACCCAAGCTAACTGCCCATGGCCACCCGAGTCTGCGATGGAGTTTTCGGCAGACACAGCCTCAAAAAAATTGGGAAGTTTAAGTACTTTTGAGTTGACAAAGAAGTGATTTGGGATTATCATACTTGAAGTAGGCTAGTCGACTATACTAATTGGGAGTACGCAAGATGCATGAATTCAACTCAGGACAAGCGCTGGTCGACACGTCTGCCCCCGTCCACAGATACCGTCAAGTGAAGGAAATTATCCGTGGCCATGTGAGGAGTAAGGAGTTTCAGCCGGGTCGGAAGCTTGAGTCGCTTACGGAGATGGCCAGATTATTTCAAGTGAGCAGGGCAACGGTGGCAAAGGCTACATCTGAGTTGATCAGTGAGGGAATCCTGTATTCCAAGGTTGGCAGCGGTACCTTTGTAGCTGAGTCCGCCCCATCCAAGCCGGGTATCATTGCGGTTCTTATCCCGGCTCAGGCGGGAATCGCATACGGTAACGAAATACTATGGAACATCGAGAAAGTAGCCCACAAGGCCCAATACGACGTTGTAATTTGTAATACCAACAATGACCTTCGGAAAGTTGACAGCTATCTGGAGAAATTTCTTCGAAGCAAGCCCGTCGGGGTAATCTATGTGCCGGTATCCGTTCCGGAGGGATATTACAAGGAAAATATCCAGCGTATTCATCGCCTCCAGAATGCCGGAATAAAGGTTGTTTTGTGTGACAGAAACTTCCTGAACATACCCGATGCTATCGCCAGTTTCAGTCTCGACTGTGTTTATTCGGATGACATATCCGGCAGCAGCAAACTTATTCAGCATCTGCTCGACGACGGCAGAAAAAGAATTGCCCTTATCTCCGGGCCGGTAGATTCTAACGTCGAAAACCGTATCGTTGGTTATCGCCAGGTTCTCTTTGAGAAAAACATTCCTTACAGAAGCGAACTGGTCAAATTTGTCGAGTCTTACAGTAGTGATCGGGCCACTCAGGCTGTTCATGCCATCCTTGACGAACTTATGGAACTTACTCCTCGGCCTGACGCCATATTTGCCGTTAACGACACGGTGGGCCGGATGGTGTTGAGTTATCTGTCGGCAAGGAAAATTCCGGTACCACGGGAAGTGGCGGTGGTAGGCTATGATAATTATGAATGGGGCCAGTTCCTCGATCCGCCACTGACAACGGTGGACAGGGACAATACCGAAATGGGGGAGGTGGCGATGGAACTTCTTCTGGAACGGATCGCAGGACAAAGAACTACGCCAAGGCATGTCGCGTTACCGACCAAACTAATTGTACGTGAATCATGCGGAAGTCAGCCAAAGAAAAACAAGCAAACATATATAACAACACCTGATAAAAGGCAAAAGGAGGCAATGCCTATGATAACGTGAGAATTATTGTTGCTGCATCTCGTCGGCCTTGGTTTTCTCCGTGTGGAGGAAGAGGTTTGGCGGGCGTGTCAGGTCGGGATGTTTTAATCCGACACCTGACGAATGGCTTTAGCGGTCAGGAAATGGAAGGAGCAGTGAAATGAGTAAAATGGAAATGAGCAGAGTTTGTATGGTTATTGCAACGGTTACGTTGCTGGTGCTGAGCGTCCCGTCGTCAGCCGCAACGATTACTATTGATACAACCGATGATGCGGAGGTTCGGTCAGCGAATCCAAACGATAATTTCAGTAACGACAACCTTTGTGCAGGAGCATCAGGCGGGAGTCTTAACCGGATACCCTATCTCAAGTTTAGTTTATCGAGTGTACCCAGCGGCCAGACAATTGATGCAGTTAAGCTTTATTTGTATTATTGGGCGAGTCCACAGCAGACAACTGATACTGTTGATATTTACAAGTCGTCCAATACAAGTTGGAGCGAGGATACCCTTACCTGGGATGGCCAGACCTCTTGGACACATACGCTTGCTGAAAGCGATACTGTTCCCATGACTGGCGGTGCTAGTGGGTGGAAAGACTGGGATCTTACCAGTTCGATGTTTTCCCAAGGCGAGACTGTTACTCTTCAAGTCCGGGCTAGTGGAGATTATACTACAAGGTTTCAGGATAGTGAGCATGGTAGCACACCTTACCTGGAAGTAACCTATACTCCCGAACCGGCGACGATGTCGTTGCTGCTGCTCGGTTTGCCGCTGGCCCTTCGCCGCCGAAGAAAATAAAAAAGAGTATTCCAATTGTCTTTTTCATCTAGTGTGTCGGGGCATGGCTGCCTCGTGCCCCGGCACACAACTCCTGCCGTTGCAAACGGCTGGGATGGACGCAAAGGTGTTTTTGATGTGATGTGGTATGTTGTGATATGTTGTGGTATGTAAGCCCTTCGCCAGAAGAGTATGTTTGGAGTGGCAATTGATAACTGCCGAGTGCCGGCCTGTTTTCGGGTTGCGAGTTTGAGGAATTGGTATTATGAATAACCGTTTATCGAAATTCGATCGTTCGACTTCGCTCACAGCGGGCAATCGTCAATCACGTGGATTTACCCTGATTGAGCTTCTGGTCGTCATTGCCATCATCTCGCTGCTGGCCAGTATCCTTCTGCCGTCGCTGAATCGGGCAAGGGAATTAACGAAGCGGACAGTCTGCGCAGGCAACCTTAAAAATATCGGCTTGGCCATGGTAGTGTACGCTGGGGACAACAACGGAAAGTACCCCACTGTGCGGGCCGCCGCCCGTTGGCCTGTTGGATCTTTTTGCAATGATAGCAGCAGCACCTATTACTGGAACGGCATAAACATGGGGTTCAGTGGTCTCGTCCCAGACTACATGTCTTCGACAAAGGTCTTTTTCTGCCCCGGCGGCACGTACTTTACGGTGGAAAATCATTGGCCCAGCATCGAAGCTGAAAAAATCTTTACCGGATATTGCTACTGGGCAAACTATATAGACGGACCCCTGACCGACAATATCGTAGCGACATCCACCGCATCCGCATCGGATACGGTGGTATCATCAGATATAATGGTTCGAGAGGTAGAACCCTCGTGGACCGCCCACTTAGAAAATGGTGAACCTGTTGGGGGAAATGTCCTGTTTAACGGTGGCCAGGTTGAGTGGAGAAACGAAAGCCAAACCGAGGAATGGCGTGTACCTTTCGGGCATCCCGGGGCGGTCGATTTCTGGTTCTGAATTATTGGTTTGTAAAAGCAAGGGATGAATCTGCCGGCAGGTGGGTTCATCCCTACAATTTTTAAGAGAGAAGGTTTTTCATGAAAGTGTTTCGTGTGGTGAAGATTGTTGCAATATGTAGCTTCGCACTGGGCGTTATGTATCCCACGGCGGCTGAAGCGAAGGACACGCGAAAGAGTATATCCATGTACGTCGAGGCGGAGACGCTGGTAGCCGGCAATTGGAAGGTTCATAAAACCGGTAGCGCATTGGGCGGGAAGTTTCTTTACGGCAGTAAAAACACCGGGCCGCTTAAGACTAAAATCAAGCTGTCCCATGCGGGCAAGTACCATGTTTGGGTCAGAGTGCGTTCCAGGCGTACTGTTACGCATCGTGGCAGGATAACAGTAAACGGCAGAGTTTCAGGCGTTCTGGGTGGAAAAGGCAGGGGTTGGAAATGGTATAACCTCGGTGTTTATGAGTGCAGCGTACTCAAGCTCGTATTAGAAGGGCTTGACGCCGCACCGCAGGATGTTTGGTACGATACGTTTTTCATCACGGAGACCTCGGAACCGCCGGGGCCAGCGGCTATAAAACGCCCGGAACCGGTGTGGATATGGTCGAAAAAGAAAACTTCCGCCGGATTGAACGTTTTCTTCCGCAGGCATTTTTCGCTGCCTGATAAGGCTGAAGGAGGACGACTTTTTATTCGTGCAGGAGGACCTTACGTCGTTTACGTAAACGGCGTGGAGGCTGCCAGCGATGACAACTGGCGCGAGTTCAGAGAATTCGACATCAAACGGTACCTTCGTAAAGGTGAGAACCTGCTGGCTGTCCGTTGCAGGCAGGGCAGGGGAGTAGAGGGGGGCGGCCTGCAGCTTGAAGCGAAAATCAAACTTTCGTCGGGTGGAAAAATTTCGCTGCGAAGCGGGAACAAGTTCCGCGTTCAGAAAAAAGAGTTTCCCGGATGGAACCGTCCTGACTTCGACGACTCATTATGGTGGCATGCGAGGGAATACTGGGCAAATCCTCTGAGAAAATTCACCGTCAGCGAAAAACGCCTGTTCGAAGAATTGAACCTGAACTATCCCGGCCTGGAGAAGGTCAAGGCTGCCTGGGAAAAAGGCGATCCGGCCGCGGCAAAAGAAGAACTGTTGAAGTATTACAAAACCCGCCGCAAACCAAAGTATTTCTTCGACTGGCGGAAGAAGAATGAGATCGTCAAACTGATCAAAGAGAAGGATCCGAATTACTACAGGAAGCAGATAGCACGCGCGGACTCGTTTATGACACACGTTTTTACGTTTGAAGGCGACAAGCGGTTTGTCGGAAAGGACATAAACTGGTTCCAGGACAGCCCCGGAGGGAACAAGTCCTACGCGATACTGTTGAGTTCGCTCAATTGGTTAAGCCCGTTGTTGTCCTCTTACTGGGCGACGGGTGACGAAAAGTATGTCCGGGAGTACGTTTACATGACGGATGACTGGATAAAGGACAATCTC
>JAIORC010000247.1 GCA_021108335.1 Phycisphaerae bacterium | reverse complement strand
GCCAACCATTCGAAATATTCTCCGCCGGGCGGCAGGCCTCTTGCAGTAAGCATAGCCGCAAAACCCAGCCCAAAGACCGCCAGCAATATCCAGCCCACAATGTTAGCGCCCAGAAATTTGCCAATCACGAACTGCCGGCGGCTCAGCGGCCTGGCCAGCCAGAACATCGCCGTGTGGTCGCCGATGTCCATGGCAAGCTGCGTGCCGCCCAGCAAAATCACTCCCAGAAAAACCAGAACACCGATAACCATATGCCCCTTCGCCAGTGTCCGGGTAATTGGCTCAATGACGCCCGCATCGGAATCGAAGGCGATAAACCCCAAAGCCGCCAGGCACAATCCAAACGCCAAAGCTGCTCGAGCTGTCAGTAATTTTCGCCAAACCAGATAGGACATCACCCACATAATTGGTTATCCTTAAGAAGATTAGCCGATAATAACGCGTGTACGGTTCTTATCAACAAATTTTGTTCATAAACAGAGAGTTTGGTTTTACTTAATCCGTTCCCTGTCGTATTATTGTGCTGAATTCAGAAGGGAGACGCGGTGGCAGATAGTATCATTGAAACCAATGGTTTGACCAAGATTTATTCCCGGTGGCTTGGTTACAGCAAAATTCACGCGGTTGAGAAGCTGGACCTGGCTGTTCGCGCTGGTTGCACTTTTGGGTTTCTTGGGCCGAACGGTGCCGGCAAAACCACCACCATCAAGATGCTCCTGGGACTGATCAGACCCACCAGCGGAAACGGCAAAATTCTCGGATATCCGCTTGGCGACCAGGCTGCCAAAGCACAAATCGGTTTTCTGCCGGAAGAACCCGCCTTCGGAAGACACCTCAAGGCAAAGGAATTCCTGAATCTCTGCGCACGGCTGTCGCATGTGCCGAAGGATATCCGGGCACAGCGAGTGGAAGAAGTGCTCAAAACCACAGGCCTTGCCGACCGGGCAAACCATCGCCTCGGAGAGTTTTCCAAGGGTATGGTTCAGCGGATTGGAATCGCCCAGACAATGCTCCACGATCCCGAATTGTTGATACTCGACGAGCCGATGACCGGGCTGGACCCGGCTGGCCGCCGTGAAATCAAGGAAATCATCCAGGGGTTGGCAAGTAAGGGCAAAACCGTTTTTTTCTCCAGCCATATTCTTTCCGACGTCGAAGAACTCTGTGACTATGTGGGCATTTTGAATCGCGGCCGCCTGATTCTTACCGGGCAACTCGGCGAACTGCTTGGAGGTGCCGGCATGGAAGTTACCGCTGAAAATGTGCCTGCCGCCCTCCTGGAAAAGGTTGAGCCTCATGTAACCGGAATGCAGAAAAGTGGAAATCAGTGGACTTTTCAAGTCGTAAACGCCGCGATATCTGATAAAATAAAAAACATCCTCGCAGACGCCGGAGGCAGTAATATCCAGGCCAACCGCGTTCAACAAAAGCTGGAAGGTTTGTTCATGAAGACAATAGAAACCGACGACAATCAGGCACGAAAGGAATCAGGAAATGGATGATATAATGGCGATTGCCAGAAGTACAGCCTCGCGGGTCCTCCATATCAAATCGCTTTATTTTCTGTTGGCAGTAGGCGTCGGGCTGATGGCTACTGGTCAACTCTACGGAGAGATTTCAGCGGGCATGAGTCAGGAATACTCCATGGAACTCGGGTTGATGCTGGTCGGTCTGACCGGAATACTCAGTGCATTGGTCGCCTGTTTCGACCTGCCGCGTGAACTCCGCGAGAAAACCATGGTAACTCTCCTGTCCAAACCCCTGGGGCGAGATCGATACTTGGTCGGCAAGTTCCTGGGAGTCTGCGTAATTACGCTGGTAACGATGGGTATCATGGGGGCTTCGTTGATGGTTTTGACCAGCCAGTCCGGCGGATATCGACCGAATCTGGAGATTACCAAGGGCATTATTCTTCTCTTTGCCGGGATGGTGCAGTTTGCGGCTATCGGTATTTTAATGGGCACTTTCTTGGGAGAATGGCTCGCCGCCGCGGTGACGCTGCTGATCTTCTGGGCTTCTTACGCCATGGGCGGAGTTATTTTGGACGCAAGCGGATTTCCCGGCTTCCTGTGCTATCTGCTGCCGAATTTCAGAGTCATGGACGTCAAACCGCTGATCGCCATCAATGCCGTGATCGACTGGACACTTGTCGGAAATGGCGTGTTGCTGGCGGTACTGTATTCCACCGTGATGTTGATTATCGCCGGGCTTATCTTCCGGCGCAAGGATATCGCGTAATTCTGGTTTCTGGAGACAACTCAATGAAAAACGTCATTACTCGAATCATATTACTGGTAGTGTTCCTGGCCGGTGCCGTATGGGTCAACAGCAATCTCTCCGCGGAGTTCGGCAAGCTCGAAGGCGTGGACGCAACAATTGGTAAAAGCAATTTTCTCGCCGGAGCGAATCGCTTCATGGCCCAGGTAAACTGGATGCGCCTGTTACAGTTTCGCGCCACCGCCAGCGAGATCAAAAATCCTGACGACTCCGTTACCCAAGCGCTATATCGCCGATACGATATGATAACCGATCAGGACCCATTCATGGCCTTGGCCTACGAACACGGTGGGCTGGAACTGGCCACCATGGGCAAACCGGGTGAGGCCCTGAAACTCCTGGATAAAGGGATGAAAGTCCTGAACAATAACTGGAAATTGCCCCATTACGCCGCACATATATCGTCATTCTACCTCAAGGACGATGCCCTGGCGGAAAAATATCTGAAATCGGCCCACAAAATCAAAGGCCATCCTTTCTTCATCGAAATGTCGCTGGTACGTCTCCAAGCCGCCCAAATCGACAACGAACCCGTTGCGGTAGCGAAATTGTGGAAGAAAATCTGCCTGCCCACCCATGTCGACGGGACATATGCCGGCTCCGATTTACTGGAATATGGCGGCGAAATGGATTCAGGTCGCTTTAACACCAAGGCCCACCGGAAAGTGATCGAGCTGCTGCGAGAAGTTCGGGCACAAGCCGCGGAAGCGACCGGCGACGAAAAGAAAATATTGACCCAAAAAGCCCGGCAAATTGAAAAGATTATCAAAACCATAATGCCGAAAGGGCATTTCTGCCCACACTGCTTCGCCGAATATAAAGCCGGAGACAAACACTGCAACAATTGCGGACGGGGAGTCGAAGTGTTTGGCGTATGTCAAAAGTGTGGCGCGGTGGCTGACGGTAAATATTGCCGACAGTGCGGGACGCAAATAATCAAAAAGAAAACAACCAAAAAGAAATCTGCCCCTGCCAAACCCGTGAAAAAGGGAAAGAAAGGCTAGCTGGTGAAAATCAAGCGGTTGCCTGTTCTCTGGATATCGTTGTTTGCATCGCTGGCGGTTGTTTTTGTTGCTGATAGCGTACTGCGGTCCCGCTCGAAGTGGCTTGACCAGCCTAAATTATCCCAAACGATGAATAATTCCCAGCCGTTCATGGCCGATCGCCTTCTGACGGAAGACGCACGCGCCTACCTGTTTCTCGATGACCTTAAACCCAAAATCCAAAACGCAAAAACGGATGACCAGCGAGCGGAACTTCTTCTCCAAGCCGCCAAACTCATGAAAAAGGCCGACCCGGAAGAACGAATCGCATTTTTACGCCGCGTAACCGTCGAATGCCCCCAAAGCCCCAAAACCGCCAATGCCTGGGTGCTGCTGATCAACATCAAGCTGAACGATAAAAAAAATCGCAAACCACCAACGGAAGAAGTAACGGCGTTGATCCGCGTCATTCAGGAAATGGGCATTGGGCCGGATAAAGTAGACGCAAAAATCATCAAAAGTACCATTAATAAATTAAAGAAGAAAAAATTTAAGGAGCTGGCCGAGGAACTGGCCAAGGAATTGGCCCCAAAGCTCAAAGCCGGCAGCTCTTGACGTGTGTGAAATTTTTCCGGCGTAGCCTCAAACTTCGCGCGGCTGGGGGACATAGTCCCCTGGGGATCATGTGTTTTCCGATGTTATGTCTGATGCCGTAACGGAAATCAGGGTGCCGTGGCGGGAGCGACGCGACAGCCACGATGTTTGTAAACTCCCACGAAGCAGAATACGATTCGCAAGCAAGCACTGCCGCACGTCCCCTTGACTTTGGCGAACCTAAATCCGCTTTCTCTCTGGCTAAGACGGCATGGGAGGCTATAATGCTTTTCGATATTTACGGAAAGCGAAATACTCATGTTAATTAATATTTTGTGTATTGGTGATGTTGTCGGCAAAGCAGGCCGCAACGTTATTGCCGAAGCCCTGGGCGGACTGATCAGCGAGCATAATATCGATCTGGTCGTCTGCAATGCCGAAAACGCCGCCGGCGGAAGCGGCATTACGCCGCAGATTTTCGAGAAGCTCAAGCGATACGGCGTGGATGTGGTTACTCTCGGCGACCATTGTTTCCGCAAAAGCGACATCTTTCCCACCCTGGACAGTTCGGATCGTATTATCCGCCCGGAGAATCTGCCGTCGTCGGCTGCCGGCCGCGGCTGGACGGTGGTGCCCACCAAATCGGGCTGCTGCCAGGTCGGCGTGGTCATTGTGCTGGGACAACTGAACATGAACAACGCCGGTTCCCCATGGCAAGCCGTTGACGAAACCTTCCAGAAAATGCCTGCCGACGTAAAGATCCGCATTCTTGATTTCCATGGCGAGACCACCAGTGAGAAAATCGCGATGGGCTGGCACTGCAACGGCCGGGCCAGCATCGTCTTCGGCACACACACCCACGTACCCACCGCCGACGCCTGCGTACTGGACGGAGGAACTGCATTCATCTCCGACGTGGGAATGACAGGCCCGTACGACAGCATACTGGGCCGC
>JAIORC010000135.1 GCA_021108335.1 Phycisphaerae bacterium | reverse complement strand
GCGTGTCGGATGTGCGTGGTGGAGATAGAAGGCCAGCGCGGCTTGATTCCCAGTTGCGCGTATCCGGTTCAGGCGGGCATGAAAATCCAGACCCACTCGCCCCGAGCAATCCGTGCCCGCAAAACGATTGTGGAGCTTCTGCTGGCCGATCACCCGGATGACTGCCTCTACTGCATACGAAACGGCAATTGCGAATTGCAGAAGCTCGCTGAGGAGCTTGGCGTTCGCCAGCGGCGATACGCCGGCAAAAAGAATCCCCAAGGGCTTGACTATTCCAGCCCGGCGATTGTCCGCGACCCGGAAAAGTGCATTCTCTGCGGCAAGTGCGTCCGCGTTTGCGAAGAGGTTCAGGGCGTGGCGGCTATCGATTTCGTCGGGCGGGGCAGTGCTGCGACGGTGGGCACTGCCTTTGATATTGGCTTGAATACCAGCAGTTGCGTTTATTGCGGCCAGTGCATCATGGTTTGCCCGACGGGCGCGCTGAGAGAGAAAAGTTGCGCCAAGGAAGTTCTCGACGCCCTGGGCGATCCGAAAAAATACGTTATCGTCCAGCACGCCCCGGCGGTGTCGGTAACTCTCGGCGAGGAGTTCGACGTTAAGCCCGGCGTGGACGTTGCCGGTGTGATGACGACGGCTTTGCGGCGGCTTGGTTTTGATCGCGTATTCGACACGAGTTTCGCGGCTGACCTTACGATTATGGAAGAGGCTTCCGAGCTGGTTCAGCGGATAACAACCGGCGGGACGCTGCCGATGATGACCAGTTGCTCGCCCGGCTGGATCAAGTACGTCGAGCAGTTCTACCCGGAATTCATCGAGAATATTTCCACCTGCAAAAGTCCGCAGCAGATGATGGGCGCGGTTATCAAGAGTTACTTCGCCGAGCGGGAAGGTATCGACCCGAAGAATATTTATTCCGTCAGCATCATGCCCTGCGTCGCCAAGAAGTTCGAGGCGGCGAGGCCTGAGATGAGTGATGGCAGCGTTGCCGATATCGACGCGGTGCTGACCACTCGCGAGCTGGCCAGGTTGATTCGCCTGCGTGGGCTGGACCTCAAAGACCTCGAGCCGGACATGGCTGACACACCCTTCGGCGAGCGGACGACGGCAGGCAAGCTTTTCGGAGTCAGCGGCGGCGTTATGGAAGCGGCGATTCGCAGCGCCCATTACCTGGTTACCGGCGGGGAGCTTGAGGACTTGACGGTGCAGGCGGTTCGCGGCACGGACGACATCAAGGAAGCCAAGGTAACAATCGGCGACATAACCGTCGGCGTCGCAGTAGCCAATGGACTGCTTAACGCCAAAAAGCTGCTTGACGATATCAAAGCGGGCCTTCGCGACGATCTGCATTTTATCGAGGTGATGACTTGTCCGGGCGGATGCATCAACGGCGGCGGTCAGCCTCTCGGTACAGACATCGAAGCCGTTCGCGCCCGTATGCAGGCGCTTTATAAATTGGATCGCGAGGCGGAGTCCCGCACCAGCCACAGCAATACATCCGTCCAGCGGCTTTACGACGAATTCCTCGGCGAGCCGCTCGGCGAAAAGAGCCACCATCTCCTGCACACGCGTTACAGTCAGCGGGATACGGTGGTATAGATTTTCGGAGCCTTCGCATGAAGCCGTTGGTAAACAAGGCGTATGTTACGACCAACAAGGAGCGCTGCCGCATGTGTTACACGTGCGTGCGGGAGTGCCCCGCAAAGGCTATACGCATTGTGGACGGCCAGGCGGAGGTGATTCCTGAGCGCTGCATCGCGTGCGGTAATTGCGTGAAGGTTTGCAGCCAGGACGCCAAACTACCGGTCAATACGATTGCCGACGTGGAAACTCTTCTCGCGTCCGGCCAAACTGTCGTAGCCTGCATAGCGCCGAGTTTCCCAGCGGACTTTCCCGATTGCCAGCCGGGGCAACTGGTGGGCATGCTGCGACAGCTGGGCTTTGATATGGTCAGCGAGGTAGCCTTCGGCGCCGATCTTGTCGCCGACCGCTACTACCGCCTTTTTCAGAAAAATCAAACCCGGCGGCTGATCGCCACGTCATGCCCTGCCATCGTGGGTTACGTGGAGCGATACTATCCGGACATGGTCGAAGCACTCGTGCCGATAGTCTCCCCGATGGTCGCGGCTGCGCGGGTGTTGCATGAAATCCACGGCGAGGACATCAAGGTGGTTTTTATCGGCCCGTGCATCGCCAAGAAGGTCGAAGCCTCCAGCAGCGTCTTGCCCGATGAAATCGAAACGGTCATCACGTTCGTCGAGCTTCACGAGATGTTCGAGGCAAGGGGCATTACGCCCGAGGCTGTCGAGCCGTCGGAATTCGACCCGCCGCACCCCGGTGCCGGCGCGTTGTTTCCCATCGGGCGGGGCATGTTGCAGGCAGCGGGAATTCCGGAGGATTTGATTGCCGGGAAGGTTGTCGCCACCGAAGGCCGTGGCAATTTTCTCGAAGCTTTGCGGGAATTTTCCAATGGCAGCCTCGACGCGAATCTGTTGGAGGTTCTGTGCTGCCAGGGGTGCATAATGGGGCCTGGCATGACCGGCGAGGCGTCCCTGTTCCGCAGGCGTTCCCACGTAAGCCGGTACGTTCGAGACAGGATGGCCTATTTCGATCAGCCGCAATGGGATACGCAAATGCGGCGGTTCGATTCGCTCGACCTTAGCAGGGCCTTCACGCATAATGATCAGCGTATTCCGGTTCCGGGCGGCGACGAATTGCAGGAGATTATGGCCCGGATGGGCAAGTTTACCCCGGAAGACGAACTGAACTGCGGAGCGTGCGGATACGACACCTGCCGCGATCACGCCATCGCCATCTACAAAGGCCTGGCTGAAAGCGAAATGTGCCTGCCGAACACCATCGAGAAACTCCGCAGCACGATCGACGAACTGGCGGAATCGAATGGCCAACTGGCTACCGCCCAGGAAGCCCTCATGCAGTCGGAAAAACTCGCCAGCATGGGACAGCTAGCCGCTGGTATCGCCCACGAGGTGAACAACCCGCTGGGCATTGTGTTGATGTACGCCCACCTGCTGCTGGACGAGTGCGATAATGAGTGCAAGTCGCGGGAAGACCTGCAAATGATCGCCGACCAGGCGGATCGCTGCAAAAAGATTGTCGCGGGCCTGCTGCATTTCGCCCGGCAGAACAAGCTGCTCTGCCAGCGGACGGATATACTGGAGCTTGTCGAGCGGGCAGGGCATTCAGTTATAATGCCGGAAAATATCGCGTGTGAAATTCGCAACACGCTCGATTCGCCCATTGCCGACGTGGACGGCGACCAGATGCTTCAGGTGCTGACCAATCTCATCAGCAACGCCTACGCAGCAATGCCCGACGGCGGAAAGCTGACGATTGAAATTGGCGGCACGGACGAGTGTCTTTGCATCAAAGTTACGGATACCGGGACGGGTATCCCCACAGAAAACCGCAAAAAAATATTCGAGCCGTTCTTCACGACGAAGCAGATCGGCAAAGGCACGGGCCTGGGGCTGGCCGTTACCTATGGGATTATCAAGATGCACAGGGGCAGCATAAATGTCGAGTCCAACGCCGACGGCGAAAAAGGCCCGACGGGAACAACATTCAAAATCGAATTGCCCAGAGAAGGAGCATGTAAGAAAAATGGTTGATGCAGAACAGAAAAACAAATCCATCCTCATCATCGACGACGACGAAGACTACCTCTTCCAGCAGAAGGCGTATCTCGAAGCCGCCGGCTACGAGGTTATCGCCACCGAAAGCAGCGAGAAGGCCGAGGAACTTATCGAGCAGCACAAACCGGACCTGGTGGTCGTCGATCTGATGATGGAAGAGGACGACACGGGTTTCCGGCTTTGCTACTTCATCAAGAAGAATCATCCGTCCATGCCCGTAATCATGGCGACGGGCGTGGCTGCCGAAGCCGGCATCGAGTTCAACGCCGTTACGGACGAGGAACGCCTGTGGCTCAAGGCCGACGTCGTGCTGGCCAAGCCCTTCCGCTGCGAGCAGCTTGAAGCAAAAATCAAATGCCTACTGAAAAGGAATAGCCCTCATGGAAACGCTGACGGTGATGATTGTCGATGACGAAGCCGGTATGCGAATGGGCGTCCAACGCGCCCTTGGCGACTACCAGTTCCATCTGCCGGACACCGACTGCGACGTCGCCTTCAGCATAGACCAAGCCGAGACCGGCGAGCAGGCCCTGGAGATGATGGCGACTTCGGCTCCGGCGATTCTGTTGCTGGATCACAAGCTGCCGGGCATGACGGGCATGGAGGTTCTCGAACGATTGCCCGCAACGGCGGCTGATACGCTGACGATAATGATTACCGCTTATGCCTCGATAGAGACAGCGGTGAAGGCTACGAAGCAGGGCGCGTACGATTTCCTGCCCAAGCCGTTTACGCCCGCGGAGCTGAAATACGCCGTGCAGAAGGCAGCCGGGCGCGTCGTGCTTGCACGTCGTGCCCGCGACCTGGCCGAGGAGAAAAAACGCATCCGCTTCGAGTTCATTCGCGTACTCGGCCATGAGCTGAAAGCTCCGCTCGGCGCGGTGGAAAACTACATGGACATGATCCGCGACCGAATGCTGGGCGACGAGCTTGACGCCTACGACAAGCCAGTCGAACGCAGCCGCGTGCGACTGGAGCAGATGCGCAAACTCATCGGCGACCTGCTGGACATGACGAAAATCGAGTCCGGCCAGATGCAGCGGGAGATTGAAGATATCGACGTAAAGGCTGTCGCTCAAAGCGCGATCGAGTTGCAGGAAGGCACAGCCGCCAAGCGGAACATTACGATTCAACTCCACGCCGATACGCCCGTTGCC
>JAIORC010000351.1 GCA_021108335.1 Phycisphaerae bacterium | reverse complement strand
CTGACTTTTCAACTGACCATAAAGGCTGACGATTTTCTGATTATCGCCCCGGGCATACAGGCCCGCAGGCCCAACAGCATCGCCCACCATTTTCTAACGCGGACCAAGGGTGGCATCGAGTATGAAACCCTGCTGTTGCTTCGCCCGAAAATCTTCCAGGTAAAACTCGGCGGCAGTAAGTAGAGTGGATGCAAGCACCCATAATGACTAAAAAGCGGGGTGCCGTGGCGGGAGCGAAGCGACAGCCACGATGTTTGCAGTTTTTTAGACATTGGGCATTGGGCAGGTGTGGGTAAGCCGCCTGCCCCGCGGCTATGGGATTTGTTCGTCCAGCAGGTGCGGGTCGTTTGTGTTGGCGGTGTGCAGTTCTTTCGTGAAGGCTTCGAGGTCCCATGACAGGAAAATCTCGACGAGTCGCGGGTCGAACTGGCTGCCGGCGCAATCCTGCAATTCCTTGACCGCCAGTTCCAGCGACAGGCCCCGGCGATAAGTCCGATGGCTGGTCATCGCGTCCCAACTGTCAGCCAGTCCGATGATTTTTCCTTCGAGCGGTATATCCCCGCCGCTTAGCCCGTGTGGGTATCCTTTTCCGTCCAGTCGTTCGTGATGGCTGAGCACGCCTGCGATAATCGGTTCGAGGTTGCGAATCCGCCGGAGGATTTTTGCTCCGATCTCCGGATGCCGTTTGATGTTGTTGTACTCGTCGTCGGTGAGCCTGCCGTCTTTGCACAAAATCGCCTCCGGGATGCCGATTTTCCCCACGTCATGCAACAGGCCGGCCAAGTACACCTGCCTGGTACGCGCGGCATCGAAGCCCATATCCTCGGCCATCCTTTTGGATATCGCCGCCACCCGTCTCGAATGGCCGCACGTGTAGGGGTCTTTGGCGTCGATGGATTCGGTCAGAGATTGCAGCACTCCCATCAGCAGGTCTTGTAACTCGGCATACATGCGATGATTGGCCAGGAACACCGAACTCTGCCCGGCGATGGAGCTGAGCAGCTTGATGTCGAAACTGTCGAAGTCCTGCCCGCGTTTATTGATGCCGAACAACATGCCTATGTTCTTCCGGTCGATTGTCAGCGGCGCGGCGATAAGGTGGTCGAGCCGGCCTTTAAGATACAGATCGTGTTTTTTGTCGAACGCGTTTTCGAGCAGTAAATCGCCGGGCACGAGCAGGCGGGGCACTATATAAATCGCCGCCAGCAAACGCAGTTGCTGCGTGTCGACGTCCTCACCGGTATGGACGATGATATCCTCGCCCATATGTGTCCTCACGTCGTAAACCACGGCTGCGGCGATTTCCATGTCCATCACGTCGAGAATCCGGTCGCACACGTCTTGGAGAAACTCCTGCGGCTGGCTGGATACCTTCATCGAGCCGCTGATATGGTACAGCAGGTTCAATTCCTCGTATCGGCTTGCCAGGTTCGTGGAGAGGCTTTGCAGGGCGTTGTCCGCTTCGTTGGCGGCCTGCTGCTCGATAAGCAACCGCGAAAACAGCTCCAAAAAGTGCGGGGCCTCGACGGCGTCGTGGCGGCAGGATTGCTCCGCGATTTTTGCCATGGCCTGGGCATCGAGTTTCAGTGTGTGACACAGCCTCGCCAGCGATTCCTGATCCCCCATCTGGCGGGTTGGATATCCAAGTATCACCGCGCCAATAAGCCTGCGGCGATTGAATACGGGTATACCCACCAGGCAGCAGCCCAGCGTGCCGGTGGCGCGGCTTGGCTGGCCGTCGTTAAGTACATATTGTACCAGCTCGGCCCGCTTTGAATGGCATTGTCGGCAGGAGGCGCAGACGAACCGGCAGAACTCGTTACTTGCCTGGCTTGCCGGCAGCATTTGTCCCTCGGCGTCCCATACCGACAGCTCCAGCCCCAACTCCGCAGCCTTGGGTTCAAGGGCGGTTCGTATCACCTCCATTTGGCGGGTGTCGCATGTTTTGTCGCTCGTTAGACTCACGGGTTATATCCGGGCAGTGGTTGTTGCGTTCTCGTTCAGCAGCCGTTCGACCGTCTGGACAACCTGACGCGGACTGAAAGGCTTAGCCATGACCACCGCAATGCCGCCGGTGGCAATAATGTTGAGGTCGATATCAAACTCACGCGCGGTAATCAGCATCGCGGGGATGGTTCTGCCGGCCTGTCGGTTATATTCGCGGCACAGCTCCAGACCGCTCAGACGCGGCATCTGGTAGTCGGTGATTATCAGGTCAGGCTCTTCGGCCAATCCGGTGGCAAGGGCTTCTTCCCCGTCCATTGCGGTAACAATCCTGTATCCGGCATTGCGTAGCTTGATCGCCAGCACATGCAGGATGTAAGGTTCGTCGTCGGCTATGAGAATTTTTTCGTTCATTGCTTCACCTACAAAACTTTAATGTCTAATGACCAATGCCTAATGTCTAAAAAACCGCCATCGTGCATCTATCTTTCATGGCGACCCCTTCGGTGTCGCCATGCCACCCAACGCGTTTTTTTTACCGCATGCTTCTGTACGATTCGTCCCCCAGGGGGCCACCCACGACTGTAGGGTGGGTGCTTGCACCCACGCGGTTTTCGGTAGTCTTCCAACATGCACAGGTTGCAAACCGATGCCACCAAAAACAATCTTTGCGACATTCATCATGCGACCCCTTCGGTTTTTTTAGTCATCAGTCATTAGACATTAGTCATTCGCCCACGCACGTGGGCGGTTTTTTCAGGTTACCAGCGGCAGTTCGAACCGGAATACCGATCCTTTTTTCGGCTGGCTTGTTACGGTAAGTTTTCCTCTGTGGATGGTTTCCACGATAAATTTTGCAAGCGGTAGGCCCAGGCCTGTGCCCGGTGCCATCTTCATGTTCGCCCGTATTCGGTAAAACTTTTCGAAAATCCGCGGTAGCTCCTCCGCCTCAATGCCGATACCCGTATCCGCTACCTCGATTACCGCCAGGCCTCGCTGCCGCTGAACCGTTACCCGGATAGAAACCGTCCCGCCGTTGGGGGTATATTTGATCGCGTTGGACAGCAGGTTCTGGACGGCCTGGCAGAGGAGGTCGTAATCTGCCTCCACCTGGTACAATCTCGACGGCAGGTGTTGCCGGAGGGTAATCGCCTTCGCCCGGGCCTGGGGCAGAACCATGCCGGCAACCTGTTTGACGACCGCCGTCATGTTCACCGGTTCCCGCACGACACGGGACATGCCCGACTCGATCCGCGAAACGTCCAGGATGCGATCCACCATCCGGTGGAGCCTGTTGGTTTCTCCGGCGATGGTCTCGTAAAATTCCCGTATGCCGGCTGGGTCGTTAACCTCCCCGTCCAGCAGCATTTCGATATACGCCTTTATGGAGGCCAGCGGCGTTTTCAGTTCGTGGGACACGTTGGAGACGAATTCGGTTTTGCTGCGTTCGATTTCCTTTTCGCGTGTGATATCGTGCAGCACAGCCACCACGCCGGCGGGTTGTGCGTTCGGGCCGTCCAGGCAATGCAGCCATATCCGGAAGGTGCGGGGCGAGTCGTGTGAATCGCAGGTATACTCCACCACCTGCCGGAACTGCCGGTTGCTCTCGGCGAGGAAATCGCGCACCTGCCCCACCAGTGCCCCGTCGCGGATAATGTCGCCGATTTGTTTCCGCTGGCAGGTTTGCAGCGAAAATTCCAGCAGTTCCTCAGCCGTTCGATTGGCAAAAATCAACTCGTCGAAACGATTGATAATCAGCACGGCGTCCGAAACAAGCAGGAGAATCTGCTCGATTTCCCGTCGCCGGTGTGCCTCTATCCGGCAACGAATATCCAGCATCCCTTTGGCCTGCTGCAAGTCCTCCATTTCTCTTTGAAGTGCGGAGAGGCAACCAGCCACCCGGGCCTCGGCGGGGTCGTTGGTTTTTGCCTGGTTTGCCGGTACCAGCCCAGTCTGCAATGGGCGACGAATATGTCGCAACTGCGTATGCAGAGATCGCAGGGAGCGGTGGGCGATGCGATAACTCAGCCAGTTGAAACCCACCGTCGCAGCCAATACGCCACAGATAATCATTTCCGCGCCGGCGGAGGTTCCGTGCGCCTTTTGCCAGACCATCCACGCAGCCGGCAGCAGCAACGCGCAACCCGCCGCCAATACCCAATCCAGCCTGGCCCGTGGGATAATCATAGTGTTCCGCCTCCCGTTACGCCCATGGAGGCTTCACGCGGCAACACGATGGCCTGGTCGGCACGCCGCGGCGATTCGCCCGCCAACGCCAGACCCATGCAGGTCGTCCAGCCGGTAAGTATCCCGCGCCGATCGGCAAAAAGGCTGCACCGCGAGACATCAACGCCTCGCAGCGGAGAATATCCCTCCGGCTCTCTACCAAGCCGCTTGGCGAGCAGAATACGCAAGGATGGGTCCCACGCATCCGTTCCAGCCAGCGTAACCGCCTGGATTTTCGGACAGCCGAACGTCGTCGAGCAATATCGCAAGGCCAACTCGATTTGAAGGGTGAACTCTTCGGCTTCGGTTCGCACGGCGTCGTGCAAAGCCCACGACACCGAGTCCTGCCAACTTCCGGCATCGCTGGAAAGGGACGCGTTTCCCCCGCCAGCTGCGATAGCCATGCAGTTTTGCCGCAGCCGCTGGGCATCTTCGAAACTCAGGCCCAGATGCTCCGCCGCCGCCTGTCCGAGGTTCGCCCCGCCACGGTCGATGCTCCTGACAGACAAAATTCGCCCGTTCTGGACGATGACGATTAGCGTGTGGAATTGAGATATTTTGACCACGGCGTGGGGCACGGCCCGGTCGGCGCTCCGGCGGAAGATTTGCCCCATCGCCCGCAATAACGCAAACGGTTCGGGATCGAA
>JAIORC010000254.1 GCA_021108335.1 Phycisphaerae bacterium | reverse complement strand
CCGGCCTATCGTATGCGTGGGCGAATTCTGGCAGCCGTTGGTGAAAATGATGTCCTCAGCCAGACCGGCGGCAGGTGCAGCCGTACGGTTAATCCAGTCGCCAAAGGAACTTGCCGAATATTTCCCACCAGTTGCCGGTTGAGATAGCACCTTGATCCGCCTTGAATTTCCCGGCTCATAACGGTACAATTCTTACATGGCAATACGATGCTGGGACAATATCAATTTTTCGCGGCTGTTTCTGTGCGCCGCGATTCTCGGCCTTGGGCTGCTGCCGATGACAGCCTTCTGCGACGACGATGAGGGACCGGCACCAGTCCGCCTGGAAGACCTCCGCACCACAAAACCAGCCGAAAAAACACCCGACGCCGCCAAGCCCGACAAAAAGAAAAAAACCTCCGCAGACTCGAAAACACAGGAAAAACCTTCCAGCGGAAGTTCCATACCGGTAACTCAACCCAACAGGCAGGGTGCCGACGAAGCGGAAATCGCCCGCCGACTTCGGCATAAACCCCCCGTACCGGTAACTAACCCCACCGGCGGCAAACAATCAACCCCTGTCAAAGGCCCATCTCTTCCGAAAGACGGCACGATGGTACTCCGCCGGGATGGATACATCGCCAGGGAGAAGAAGAAAAACAAGAGTGATAAAGATTCGCCTTGGCTGGTGGTAACTTTCGTCAACGACAGCAAGCACCGCCGGGAAGACCCCCGCCGGCTGCTGCCGTGCCGACTGCTGGAAAGCGTAGAAAAAATCCTGGCAAAAACCCCCAACGCCAGATTCCGCATCTCCGGCGAAACGACAAACGACGGCAAATACGCCTACCTGCTGCTGCGACGTGTCTCGGTAATTGACGAACCCAAACCCATTGAAAAATCCGCCGATACCGAAAAGACAAAGGCCAACGAAGAAGACTCCGCCAATACCAGCAAGAGCGGCACGAAAACCGCCAAAGCCGCCCCCAAGACAGCCGCTACTACGAGCGATTTGATCAGCGGGATGTTGAAGGATGATTCCGGCAAAGCGGTGCTCGTTACCCCTGCCCCGACGCGGAGCAAGGCGGAGAACAAAAAGTCGGTCGCACCGGCTGGCTATGTTCCCGAACCCGGAAAGCAACGACTCGTAATAGATCGGCTGATACGGGTTATCCGTTCCAAAGACGGCCAATGGCACGAAGCCCGTTTTGAGAGCGACAACACACTGCGAGACCCGCCCATGAAGCTGCTGCCGGGCCAAATGCTGTTGCGGGCAATCGTATTCAGCAAAACCGCCAGGGCGCACGACCTGCTGCTGGAAGTTTCCGGCGAGGTTACCTACTACCGCAACCAGAGATACCTCCTGCTGCGAAAAGTAATCCGCCAACGCGACATGAACCAGTTCTGACCCATGCCACATTAGCATCCTAAAGGGCGATATTGTAAGCATTAGATTCACCAAAGCGTCTGGAATATCCGATAATACACGGGGAAGGTTGGATGTGTATAACCAGGGTGATATTATGGACAATAACAAACCTATTGGATTAGGGCTGATTGGATGCGGGGCGTTCGGGCTGTTCTGTCTGGACACGTACCGGCAGATGGAAGAAGTGCGTCCCATAGCAGTCGCCGACATGCACCAGAACGTCGCGGAGGATTTCGCGCGGGAATTCAACCTCGTAGCCCTCGGCGACCCGCTCGAACTTATCAACATGCCGGAAGTGGACATGGTACACATCGCCACCCCCCCTTCCAGCCATCACGAATTGGTACTCCAAGCCGTCCGGGCGGGCAAACACGTTCTCTGCGAAAAGCCGCTTGCCCTGAAAACAGCCCACGCCGACGAGATGCTGGCCGTCGCCTGGGACGCGAAAAAAATCGTGCCCGTAAATTTCGTCCTCCGCTACAACGCGGTCAGCCGGGCCGTAAAGGCCATTGTCGATTCCGGTGTGCTGGGCAGCGTGCTGGCCGCCAGGCTTACCAACTGCGCAGGCGATACCCCGCTGCATAACGATCACTGGTTCTGGGAGAAGAGCGTCTCCGGCGGTATTTTCATCGAGCACGGCGTGCATTTTTTCGATCTGTACCGCCAGTGGCTTGGGCCGGGCGAAGTAATCGCCTCCCATACCGAGACCCGCCCCGGCACGACCAAGGAAGACCGCGTAATGTGTACGGTTCGCCACGAAAATGGCGCTCTGGCCAGCCATTATCACGGCTTCGACCAGATTGCCCTGATGGATCGCACCAACCACCGCATAACCTGCGAAATGGGTGATATCTGGGTGGACGGCTGGATTCCGCTATACCTCACCGTCGACGCCGCCGTGGACGACGACGGGGCTGAGAAACTGGAGGCATGCTGCCCCGACGCGGAAATCAAAGTCCTCGAAGAATACGAACCGGAGCGGCGGCAGATTATGGGCCGGGGCGAAATGAGATACGTAACCAAACGCATCCGCCTGCACTACTGCCCAAACGCCGACAAACAAGCCATTTACGCAAACAGCGTCCGCGACCTGCTAGCCGACCAGATCGCCTTTATCCGTAATCCCGACCACCAGCGGAATGTCGTCGAAATCAACGGCCGGGAAGCTCTGGCGTTGGCGGAAGCGGCGGCATACCTGGCGGCAATCAGTTGAACAATCTATTTGCCTGCAATCCGCCAACTTTTAGAGCACTTTAATGGGACTGGGCCATCGGGGCCAGCGTCATCGACAGCCGCCTACCCTCGAACCGGTAGTTCTGGTCAACCTTGGCGACCTCGGCCAATTCTTTCTTGATCTTCTCGAAGATACTTCGGCCTTCGTCAATATGGGCCAGCTCCCGCCCGCGAAACCGCATGACAAACTGCACGCGGTCGCCCCTGGAAAGGAAATCGCGGGCACGGTTGATCTTGATCATCAAGTCGTGATCGCCGATTTTCGGGGTACGAATGGTAACACCCTTCAATTGGGTATCATGGCGGTGCGCCTTGGCCTTCTGCTCTTTCTTGTTCTGGGCATACTTGAACTTGCCGTAGTCCATGATGCGGCAGACCGGCGGCTTGGCGGTGGGGGAAACCTCTACCAGATCAAGCCCGGCTTCGATGGCCCGGGCTTGGGCGTCTCTTGTGTCAACAATGCCAACCTGCTCCTGATTTTCGTCAATCAGACGGATCGGCGAAATACGAATCCTGTTGTTGCAGCGTAACTCGTTAGCGATGGCTTTTCTCCTGTCTTTTAAGGAATTTTTATAATAGCTGCCGCCCGCCAGTTCGGCCGGTCAGCCCTGTTTACTCTATCCGAGAAAAAAATGTTGGGTGCCATGCTTCTGCTTGCAGAAGCATGTGGTCTCGCATTCATCATGGCGACACCATAGGGGGCGTCAAGCCACCCACCACACCTTCCAGCGCGGTGGCCTTCCCAGGCCACCACGACACAGGTTGCAAACCTGTGCCACCAAAAACACCCACAACTCTCGTTTATTCACGTTTATATTATATCGACAAACTCGCGTCAGTTCTTTGGGGTAAGTGTCTGTTCGCCGCGGCTGGTTCGCTCTTCCGCCAGGCCGGCGATAAACTCCACGACGCTCATCGCGCCCAGATCGCCGGCTTTGCGGTCACGCGGGGCGACAGTTCCGGCCTCTTGCTCCCGCTCACCGATAATAGCCATGTAGGGTATCTTGGCGATTGTCGCACGGCGGATTTTCTTGCCGATTTTGTCGGCAGAATCGTCCATTTCCACACGCAGGTCGGCCTGCCGCAGTTGCTCCGTAACGCTTCGGGCATACTCGGAAAACTTCTCGCTGACCGGCAGCACTGCCACCTGCACCGGGCTTAGCCACAACGGAAAATCGCCGGCGAAATGCTCGATCAAAATACCGATAAACCGCTCGAACGAGCCGAACGGCGCGCGGTGGATCATGACAGGTCGATGCGCGGCGTTGTCGGAACCTATGTATTCCAGGCCGAACCGCTCCGGCAGGTTGTAGTCCACCTGAATCGTGCCGAGCTGCCACGACCTGCCGATGCAGTCCCGCACGACAAAGTCGATCTTAGGCCCGTAAAACGCAGCCTCGCCCGGCTCTTCCACGCAATCCATGCCCAGCCGCTTTACCACGCGGCGGATATTCTCCTCGGCAAGATCCCAATTCTTTTCCTCGCCGACATACTTCGTGCTGTCCGGGTCGCGCAGGCCAACCCGAACACTGTAGTCGGTCAGCTCAAGCGTATTGAGCACGAGCTTCACAAGCTCGACGCACGATTCGATTTCCGCTTCCAACTGCTCCGGCGTGCAGAAGATATGGGCGTCGTCCTGGCAGAACGCCCGGACTCGCGTCAGCCCGTTCAGTTCGCCGGATTGCTCCCAACGGTAAACCTGCCCGAATTCCGCCAGGCGTACCGGCAATTCGCGATAACTGTGCCGCCCGTGTTTGAACATCTGTATGTGATGCGGGCAGTTCATCGGCTTGAGCAGGAATCCGTCGTCGCCCTCGCCGGTCATTATCGGCGGGAACTGGGCATCTTTGTAGTACGGGTAATGGCCGGACGTTTTATACAGCGGCAGCCTGCCGATGTGCGGGCTGTAGACCATCTTATAGCCGGCCCTTTGCAGTTGGCCACGCAGCCAGTTCTCCAACTCCATCCGCAGAACCGCGCCGTTGGGCAGCCATAGCGGCATGCCAGGGCCTACCTCGTCGTCCAGCAGAAACAGATTCATCTGCTTGCCGATTACGCGATGGTCGCGCTTCTTCGCCTCCTCGATTCGTTCGAGGTGGGCAGCCAGTTCTTTCTTGTCGAAAAAGGCGATACCGTAAATGCGGGTCAGCATCTTGTTTTTTTCGTCGCCTCGCCAGTATGCCCCGGCGACGGCCAGCAGCTTGAACGCCTTGCCGAGCTTGCCGGTGTCCGGCAGATGCGGGCCGCGAC
>JAIORC010000025.1 GCA_021108335.1 Phycisphaerae bacterium | reverse complement strand
CGCCGGCGACATCATCGAAGTCGACCTCGTAGACGACCCGGACTACCACATCGCCGTCAATAAGGTGAAAGGGTAGGCCGCATGGCGGGTGCAAGCACTCGCCCTGCGAACTAATGACCAATGCCTAATGTCTAATGACTAAAAAAACGCGTTGGGTGGCATGGCGACACCGCAGGGGTCGCCATGACGGAGTCCGTAACAAGCATGCTTCTGCGAGCAGAAACATGGCACCCGGCCACGGTTTTCATCAATTTTGGTTTTCCGGTTTTTCATCGCAGCCGGAGTTTTCGGCATGGGCAGGCACAGGTTCAGAGATCATTGGAAAGTTACACGGAATACCTGATGTGCCTGTATCTATTCTCTTTTGTGCCAGCACTTTTCCAGATATTCCCCACACCGTAAACGGTAGTTGATCCCAGTCGTATTCACCATAAATCTTTCCAGATCCGATATGGTATCCCCCCAATACATACTTCCCATTCAAAACCAGTATCCAGTCCTTATATTTCAGGAAACGAACCGTTTTAAAACATACATCATCATCAAGCATGACACTTTGCATCTTTCCCTTGTGCTTAACATGCAACATGGTGATACATTGGGCTAAGGTAAGTCGATCCGTCGCCCATAACCGAAGCTGACTTTTGCTCTCGCCCCATGTTAATACAATGTTTTCTTCCGGTTTCAGCGGAACTTCCGTATCCGCACATCCAGTGCCCAAAGTAGAACACACGACAGCCACTAATATTCCGACAAATATATTGCGAGTTCTTTTTGCCATATGTCCTATTCGGATATTATTTACCCCAGTTCAGCTTTTTGGGATTGTATCTGGCTGTGCCGAGCCATCTTACTTTTGTGGTGTTGACGAGTTGCTTCATTATGGCGGTCATCTGTGCGGCGTTTGGCTGACCCGAGGCGTCCATGACCATAATCAGCGGGGCAGCCGGTGCCTGCTTGCTGCCCGGCCCGGCGGCGACGAGCGTCATCCAGCGGTGCCACTTGCCTTTCCACATCAGGAGAATCGAGTACACTTCGTATGTCCACCGGCCTTCGGACCATCGCAGGAGGGGCACGGCAAAATATCCGCCACGTCCGATCCGCCGGGTAAAATCGTCCAACAACCCCGCCGCGGTACCGCTGAACTTCGCCGCCCGGATTTTCGCGTAGAACGGCTTGGTGCGTACTTCAGGCGCGATATAGACTTCCGCATAATAAGTTCGCCCGATTCGGATTGATTTACCTTCTGCGTCGACGGGACGATTTTTGGGGTTATACACCTTCTCGGCGGAGGGGTGGCGTTTCCAGTTGTCGGGAGGTTGGAGCGATATCACGAACGGGCCGTCCGTCTTGGAGATATTTTCGTTTCTGCTTTGCACGGCGGGCGCGTTGGCGGCGGCTTTGTATGTTTTACGCAGTGCCTTGGCGAAAGCGGTGTATGTTTTGATTTCCGCCTGGGCCTGTCGGTCTGGCCCGGTGGCAGGTTTTTTGCCGGCGGCGATTGTCGTCAGCCAGTTCGAGATTGTTTCGTCCGGCAAGAGAAACCCGCCGGCCCGGCCTATTCTGGTGTCTATCGTCAGCGACGAGCCAGCCGGTGCGACGCTGCCGAGTTTCCGCCACATATTCAGCACGTTGGCGTTGCCGTTGGGGCGCATACCGGCTATCGCCCAGATCGGGACAGACCAGCCGGCCCGGCCCGGCGACCAGAGCGCCCGCCCGGATCGGGTAATTTCTACGGGGATTACGGAAATCAACACCGCGCCGGCCAACCGCTTGCTTATGCCCTGGATCATCCGCAAGGCCACCGGCGCGGAGGTGTTGTCGGCGATCAGCAGCAGGCGATTTTTGTCGGCGGGTATCGAAGCGGGACATCGCAAAAGCTCCGCGAGAACCTGATGCACGCGAACATTGCTCCACTCGCCGGATTCCAACTCCAGCACCACCGTGCCGAAATTCCGCTTCCAGAGCGTTTTGACCCAATAATCATCATTGGTGGCGGGAAATTTTTTCGAGGCCAGTATCACCGCCAGCGGAACCGTCTTGTTTTTGGGTATCTCCGCCGGAGGATACCAGGTCGCCCTGAACTTGACCGCTGCCAAAGGCCGAGCCGCCTTGCGACGCATTTCGTCGGCAAGAGAAGGGTTTGTCGGCTTTTTTTTATCCCGCTTTTTTTCCTGGGCCTGGGCAACGACAGTAACCACCAGAATCAAGCTCAACAATATATACCATCGACAGCCAGCCATTTCGCTTTGTCTCCTAATCCATACAATTTTTATTTCTACCGCAACTACCGGTGAAAGATACTGGCTTTTATGAAAACTCCATGATACAGTTTCGGTATGTAGCGTACCGGTTCCACCAGTAAAAGGGAAGTGGAATCATACTCGTTTAACTACGGTAAAAGGCGGATCTGTTATGATACTTCATATTATTCGTGCAATATTTTTACTGATTGTCCTGGCGTTTACGGTATCTTTCGGTTTGCAATCCGACACAACTGACAAGGGCGAAGCCTTCGTTATATGGTATATGGTTCTTCCGCCGATACTGGCTCTTATAGTCATTATCGTCGACATGTTCTGGAGGCAGAAGCGGCTTAACGTTCTCAGCGGGATGTTTTTCGGTTTGCTGGCCGGGCTTGTTGTCGCGTACATCCTGACCATGTTCGTGGACCTCGTCATGCAAATTTATCCCGCAATTGAATCCAGCCCGATTCCGCCGCTGCTGAAAGCTCTTCTGGGCGCGGCGGCTGTGTTTTTGTGCGTAACCATTGTTATGCAAACCAAGGACGATTTCCGGTTCATCATTCCCTACGTGGAATTTTCCAAGCAGTCCAAAGGCTCCAGCCCCATGCTGCTGGACACTTCCGTGATTATCGACGGTAGAATCGCTGACATCATGGACACGAAAATTTTCCAGTCGGCGCTGCTGGTGCCCCGGTTCGTCCTTCTCGAATTGCAAACAATCGCCGACTCGGCGGAAAAGCTCAAGCGAAACCGGGGACGGCGAGGGCTGGACGTTCTCCAGAAACTCCAGCAGAACAAAAACGTCGATATCGACATTATCGACATGCAGACCGTCGACGTGGAAAACGCCCACGACGTGGATGCCAAGCTCGTAGCCCTGGCGGAGCACATGGACGCCAAAATCATGACCAACGATTACAACCTCAACAAGATCGCCCAACTGCGAGGCATTGACGTTGTAAACATCAACGACCTGTCCAACGCCCTCAAGCCAATTGTCCTGCCAGGCGAACAAATGGCGATTAACATCATCAAGCCGGGCGAGGAACCGGGCCAAGGCGTGGGATACCTCGACGACGGCACAATGGTTGTGGTGGAGCAGGGACGAAAGTATCTCAACCAGAATGTCGCAATTACCGTTACCAGCGCCCTGCAGACATCCGCCGGGCGAATGATCTTCGGTAAAGCCGACCCGGTTCGCTTCTCCCTGCGGCAAAACAATCACAGACAGAGAAAACTTGATGGCCAAGATAAACAGGAAGAAACCACGGATACGGATATTGAAGAATAAAACACGCTCCGGCAGAGGCTACTTCACACGGCATTGTCGTTTTGGCTTTTAATTTTTTTTGAGATTTCTGTGCTTCGATTTTGTTTCGAGTTTCGTATTTCGTTTTTTCATAATGTTTTTTGCCACAAAATATTATAAAGTTAAAGCAACATTGACCCACGCTATAGCATCAGGAGTAATGGAATGGCCAAGGATTCACTGGCGGAGCAGATGAGCAAGTTTCAGACGCTTGGCGACGACGAAGTCGCCGAGGCTGGGCCTTATGTCGCCATTTCGCGTCAGACCGGTTGCGGCGGGTTCTCGCTGGGTCTGCTGCTACTGGATATCCTCGCCGACGAAGCTCCCGAAGGCTGTCACTGGCAGATATACCACAAAGAAATCCTCCAGTCCCTCGCCACCGAAACCGACCTGGCCATAGAAGTCATCCAGCGTCAACGACGCGAAAAACCCCGCTTGCTGGGAGATTTCTTCCGCACGCTCGCCGGCAAGAAAGACCGCATACTATCCGGCATGGAAATTCGCAATCGCATGACGACCATCATCCGGGGACTGGCTATCGACGGCTACTCCATTCTCGTGGGGCAAAGCTCCGCGTTGGCAACGGTCGGGCTGCCCAACGGTCTGCGAGTACGCCTCGAAGCTCCCGAACCCTGGCGGGTCAAGCAAATCGCATTTCGGGAAGGCCTCTCCGAAATCCAGGCAAAGCTGAGGCTGCGGGAAGAAGCCGAAAAACGGGAATACCTGCGGAAAATCTACGAGCGGAAATACCCCCGCAAACCCGCCTTCCACCTCACATTCGACTGCTCCGTGTTCAGCCTCGCACAAATCGCGTCGATCATCCACAAAGCGATAAAATTCCGCTGTACGAGTTAGTATTACAGCGAGAGTTAGTGTTGCTTTAGCTTTATAATGCTTTGTGGCAAAAGAAGTTATGTTCAAAATTTAAAATCCGAAATCCGAATATCGAAATCCGAAACAAATTCGAAATTCAAAAATTTCAAAAATTTCAAAAATCAAACAAAAGCAAATCAAAACAAAAACGGCAATACCATACGAAATGGGTGTTTTTTGAATTTCGGATTTCGAATTTGTTTTTTGTTTCGGATTTCGGATTTCGATATTCGAATTTGTTTCTCAGGTTCTTTCTTTATCTTTCCGGCATTGGAGCGGCCAGGCGTCGAATAATCCGCTCGATGCTCCGCAACGAACGCGTTTCCATTTTAGGTTTTTTGAGGGTTCCCGTAACGCGAATTTCCATCAATTCTTTGCCCAAGGCGTTAAGGATATCGTCGGCCAATTCGCTCAGGCGGGGCAGTTTTCCCGGCGGTCCGGTCAGGAACGTCAGCTTCAGTGCGTCGGTTTTCATATTAAGCGTTCCAGACCCGAGAATCGAAATGGTTT
>JAIORC010000399.1 GCA_021108335.1 Phycisphaerae bacterium | reverse complement strand
CGGATTGCCAAACAATATCAGATTGTATTGGTTTCCGAAGGTGGCCAATGGTACGGGCATGGCCTGGAGTTGCCGACGGTTTTCGGGGAAGGCACCACCGCAAACAAGTGCGTTGCCAACACGCTTGAGGCAATGGCTGTGACTGTTGCAACCATGCTGGAGCTGGGGCAAACACCCCCCAAACCCGCCCGCCAGGGTGTCCGATCCGTGCAGGTCAATGTCAGGTTGACGCCCGAAGAAAAAGCACTCATGGAAGTCAATGCCAAACAAAAAGGCTTCCGTGGATTGTCCGATTTTATCCGCGCCGGAGCACTGACTCTCGCAAAATAACGAGGTTCGGAAATATATCTACGGCACAGGCTTGCCCCATGGGGGTTACAAACCTGTGCCACCGAGTCAGCTTCGTTTTCGGCGGAAGAGTACTGCCAGGCCGCCTATGGCTATCAGCGAAAGCGTTGCCGGCTCGGGCACCGGGGTGTCGCCATGATGGTGGCCACCGCCGTGATGTCCGCCGCCGCCGTGGTGATGCCCATGGCCCTTGCCTTTGCCCCTGTTGACGAGATGGTTGTTGTTTATCGAGGGGGAATCATTGAATTCATTCCAAGGCACCATGTCCCATGCGGTGGGGTTAGCCTGCCGTGCCGACTGCGACACGTCGTGTCTGAAGGGAACTTCTAAAAATACATTTTTGCTACGAGTGGAGACAATTTTTGTCGGTTTCATTGTCGGGGCAAATTCGCCGTTGCCGCTGCCTGGCAAACCGGAGCGGCTGAGCAAATCATAGCTGCCCGCATCGGAAACAGTAGGCTCAATCCGCTCCGTCAAATCAGCCATTGCCGGCATGGCGGCTACCGCTAGGCACAATGCAACCATCCACGACAATCCCAGCATCTCGACTTTGCGAAACATTCTTGTTTTGTTCAGATATGACATGTTTAATTCCTTTTTCGGCGAGTTTTCCTGAATGTTGCCCCTGCCCCGCTCCGTCCCTCCCCAACAGGGGCAACACATGTTATACGACGTACCGCACTCGGCGGTTCTGTCAAAGCGTCTGCAAAATGAGGAAAAATCGGCCGCAAAATGTACAAGGGGAGGGAAATTTGAAAAATATTGCCAAGTTTATCGATTCGGCGGCATTTTAATCAAATCGCGGGGGCGTAACTCCGATATTACTCTGTCAGGCCGTCTCGCGGGGAGGTTGTCCGTGGGGGTCTGGTGCGGATTATAACGTGTTGGCGGGTACAGGAAGGCCTGCCGGAAATAGTATTGATGGCATCCATACGTGAGGAAGACTTGCCATGGAAATTAATGCAATGGTGGTGGACGACTCGGGCATTATGCGGAAGATGGTGATGCGGGGATTGAACGATTGCGACCTTGCGGAGTTCAGTTTTACCGAGGCCGTTGACGGGAAGGACGCGTTGGATAAATTCGATTCTGGTACCCATGAAATGCTTTTTGTGGACTGGAACATGCCGAACATGAACGGCTTGGAGTTTATCATCGAGGTACGCAAGCAGACCGACCATCACATTCCGGTCGTGATGATTACCACCGAGAGCACGATGGGGAAGGTGGAAGAGGCTATGGAAAAGGCCGGGGTCGATACGTTTATCTGCAAGCCTTTTACTCCCGACGTTCTCCAGAAGAAACTCCAGCCGCTCTTTGAGAAAATCGAAGGTGACGCCAAAGCCGGTGGGGACTTTTTTGGAGCATTGGCAGGGAAATTCTAAGCCGGGGAGACATGGTCTTCCGCAGCAGGAAAGGAGTACGCCGTGAGTACGGATAATGCAACTCAAATCGAACTTCCGCATAGCGATGCGGTCCGCGATGCGGTCAAGGAGATTCTACAGACGGCCTGTGCTTCGCAGGCAACGGAGTGCGAAGACCCCGGCAGCGAAGTTCTGGCCGATGGCGTGATTATCGCGGTGATCGCCGTGATGGGCGACGTGGAATGGTCGATATTTCTCGGGCTTCCGAAAAGTACCGCCGAGACAATGGCCCAGGCGTTCTGCGGATTCGAAATTCCCTACGATTCGGAAGATATGGGCGACGCTATCGGCGAAGTAACCAATGTGCTGGCTGGAAACGTCAAGCAGGTACTCGACAAACGCGGCGTGAAAGTCGAAATCTCTCTGCCGAGCGTTATGCGTGTCCAGGGGCTGGAGGTACTCAAAGGCAGGGGCTCATCGTCAACCAAAACGTGCTTCGGTTCTCAGCTGGGAACGTTCTGGACTGGAGTTGTTGCGGGCAAATCGTCGGGAATCATAGCCTGAATTTTTTTAGTGTAGCATTTTGTTCTGAAAGAAGAAACCAATGCCTGTTGCGAGTAACAAAAAAAAGAAACCGGCGACTCGCCGCAAAAAAGTCGACTCGAACGTCCCGGAAGAACTAAAGGGTCTGGCCGAGGTGATCGCCGGCGTTGATGCCGGGGATAAGGAAGCGATTGTTAAAATCGGTATCCGTCTGGAGCAGGCCTGGACAACTCTGCGGATTGCCGGGGCGGAGAAGTCGGTTTTGGATCTGCTGAAGCATTCGCTTACTGCCTTGCAGAGGCTATACCAGGATCAGGTACAAGACGCTACGGCGGCGTGGAATGTGGTTTGTCTCGCCGTCCAGGCTGTCGAAGATCATCTGGAGGGCAAAGCCGATGCCGCCGATGAGATGGCCTTTACCTCGGAAACCCTTCAACAGATACTCGGTAATCAGACTGCCGATAAACCCGCCGAAAAACCATCGCCTGATGAAGCACCCGCCCCCGCAGACGAGGCTGACAGCAAATGTCTTGGCGCGATTGAAGATATCGAAGCCAGGCTGCTCAGCGTTGGTCCCGACGATCATGACGAACTGGCTGCATTGCGTGATGCGATTGTTGCCGTCTCCGCGATGGATACCGTCGCCGCCGGGGCGATGGGACATCTGATCGTCGCCGCCCAGCAGATTCAGACGGTTGTTGCCGGGCAGGCATCCGATGCCGGGGCGATGCTGGGTGAGATCGCAAAGGCGCTTGGCCAGGCTGCCACAGTGCAGGAGAATTACCAGGCGGGCGGGCCTGCCGAGCTTGCGCCGCCTGTGGAGAAAAATCTTGCTGCCCAGGGCGAAAACGCTCCCAAAATACAATTTGAAGGCCCGGCTGTCATGATGGAAGATTGTGATGTGGAACTGGTAGGCGAGTATATCGTCGAGTGCCTCGATCACATCACCAATGCCGAAGGGGCATTGCTTGAGCTGGAGTCCAACTCCGATGACGCCGACCAGATTAACGTTGTTTTCCGGGCGTTTCACACGATCAAGGGAACCAGCGGCTTTTTGAATTTCGACCGCATACAGAAATGCGCTCACCTGGCTGAGAACCTTCTGGATCGTGCCCGCGAGGGTGAAATCAAAATCATGGGCGGCTACGCCGATCTGTGCCTGCGAAGCTGCGACGCGCTGAGAGCGATGATCGAGGGGCTTAATGGGATCGCGTCGGGTGGGGAGTTGCCTATCCCGGATGACCTTATGGAATTGCTGGAGATTCTCTCGGATCCGGAGGCTGCGGGTTACGGCGAGCAGGGCGTTGACGATACCATGCGGGTGGGAGACATTCTGGTCGGCAAGGGACAGGTTTCTCGCCGTACCATAGAAAAAGTGGAGAATGCAAAGGGTGACAAAAAAATCGGCGAGGCCCTGGTGGAGAAGGGGGTAGCTTCGCCGGCGGAAGTTGTCGAGGCTATCCGCACGCAGAAGCAGCAGAAGCAGGGCAAGACAACCTTGGCTGAAAATAGCATTCGTGTCGGCACAGGCCGGTTGGACAGCCTGATAAACATGGTTGGCGAGTTGGTTATTGCCCAGTCGATGGTGGCAGGGGATCCTGAAGTGTCCTCCGGCGAGCAGCCTCGGCTTCACCGCAGCGTTACGCACTCGGGGAAAATTATCCGTGAATTGCAGGATTTGACGATGGCGTTGCGAATGGTGCCGTTAAAGGGTATTTTTCAGAAGATGAATCGCTTGGTTCGCGACCTGGGCAAGAAAAGCGGCAAACAGGTGCAGTTCATAACCGATGGCGAGGAGACGGAGATCGACCGCAACATGGTTGAGAGCCTCAATGACCCGCTCGTGCACATGATTCGCAATTCGCTGGATCACGGCCTGGAACTGCCGGAAGACCGCGCCGCGGCCGGCAAAGATCCGACCGGTACGGTTAGGTTGTGTGCATACCAGACTGCCGGCAATGTTGTAATCGAGTTGCACGATGACGGCAAGGGGTTGAATCGCGAGAAAATACTGTCCAAGGCCATCGAGAAGGGCGTTGTCGAACAAGGCCGGGACATGTCGGACAACGAGATTTTCATGCTGATTTTCGCGGCGGGGTTTTCCACCGCCGACGTGGTAACCGACGTTTCCGGGCGTGGTGTCGGTATGGACGTGGTAAGGCGGAATATCGAAGCTCTTCGCGGTCGGATCGAAATTGCCAGCCAGCCCGGTAAGGGGTCTACTTTTACAATTCGCCTGCCGCTTACGATGGCGATTACCGATGCGATGATCCTCCGCGTGGGCGAAGAGCGATATTTGTTGCCGACGATTTCGATTCAGCAGAGTTTCCAGCCGGACGAGGATTCGATTTCCAGCGTAACGGGCCAGGGCGAGATGGTCATGCTTCGCGGCGAGTTGCTGCCGTTGTTCCGGCTGCATAATCTTTTTGGCGTAACCAATGCGGGGACAAAGCCTTACGAGGGTCTATTGGTTGTAATCGAGGGGGACGGCCGGCGGTGCGCGTTGATGGTTGACGAGCTGCTCGGCCAGCAGCAGGTGGTGATAAAATCCCTCGGCGATGGGATGACAAAGGTTCAGGGCGTCAGCGGCGGGGCGATTCTTGGTGACGGGAAGGTGGGATTGATCCTTGACTCCGCCGGTCTGCTGCAACTTGCCGAAGGGCGAGCCGAAGCACTCGAAGCTGAAGGCGTAATGGTATAAAAAAGTGAAATTATCGGATATCGGGTTAAATCAAACCGATAAACAATTGGA
>JAIORC010000151.1 GCA_021108335.1 Phycisphaerae bacterium | reverse complement strand
GCCATCGTGTATCTATCTTTCGTGGCTGAAAGCTTCGCTTCCCGCCACGGCACCCACGCGTTTTTTTTACCGCATGCTTCCCCAAGCAGAAGCATGGCACCCAACAATTTAACAGGGACGGAGTACTAGGCGGTACTGTACACGCAACAGGCCTCATTTGCAATCAAATCGCAAAGCCAATCGCCGACAGAAAAACGTGGCACGGCGGCCATCTCTGACCGCCGTGCCATCTCCATGCTCACAAAAACCAGTGGCCTGCTGGACTCAAACAAATCACCGAAAACTTATCTTACCAAGCATAAGCGACATTCATCCCGCCCCAGAACTCGTCGCTGACGAAGTGATTGGAAACGCCCTGGCTGTAGTTGAGGAAACCGTTCAGCGTCAGGTCGCCGCAAATAATATCCGGCAGGCTCAACGCGTTCTTGAGGTCGCAGCCGACGTTCAGACCCCAGACCATATTCACTATGCCGCTCGTGTTGCTCCGCCTCTTCCAGCCGTCGCCATAGTGCGGATCAACCGTAAACTTGTTCAGCCAATTGTGGTGCCAGCCCATCGACCAGGACGGCGTAACGGTAACGTCCTTGAGAATCGGCATCTCGCCCGCACCGAAGTCCGCCAGGGCGAAATCGTGGCTTATACCGAATTCCTGATAGCTGCCGCCTTTGGCAAGGTCCATGTCCCAGGCAGTGTTCAGGTACGGGTTGAGGATCGGGTTTTTAACGTCCCATCCAATCGCCCGCCACAGAACGCTGTCGTCAAAAGACAGGTTCAGGTAGATTTCCTGCGTAGACCGCCCGTCGCCGTCGCCACGCGGGAATACATACCAGATAAACCCGCCCTCGACGTCCAGACCGATCTGCTCGATGTTGTAGCCGTAGTAGACCGTGTAGTCTATTTCCTGGAGATTGTTGTGCCCGTCTTCCGGCGTCAAAACAGACTGGCCGGCATACCACTCAAACCATACCGAGCCGCCAATCCGGCCGAACTTGTTCAAGTCCAACTCCACTCCCGTGCCAAGCTGATGGTTCAGCTTCTCCCGGCCTTCGTTCCTGCTCTGGCCCCACTTCCGCCGATACTCGCTGAAGTTAATGCCGCGGAAAATATAATCCGTCACCAGCGTGTAATCGATACTGAACGTTACGGGAATGGGCTTTTTCCAACCAGACTTTGCTTTTACGTCTTCAGCAGGAATTTCCAGTTTCTTTGTTTTCTCGGCATCCTTGCCGGCAGCTGACAGCCAATTCGTTTTATCCGCCTCGGTTTTTTTGGTTTCGCTCTCCCCAGCCCAAACCGGTGAAGAACAAATGCCCGCCAAAACCACGCCAACCAATAAACTCACGATAAACCTCTTTGAACGCTTCATGGTAATTCTCCTGTACTGATACTGTGTTAAGTTAATTTTGAATCCTTACGTTACAGTCGGGTTTTGCGCGGCGGCCAGGGATGGCCGCCGCGCAAAGTGCGCTATTGGATCATCCGATAGCGTCGTTTCCTTCTTCGCCGGTGCGAATCCGTACGCATCGATCCATTGGGATTACGTATATCTTGCCGTCGCCGATATTGCCTGTTCGAGCGCCTTTGACGATGGCGTCGACTGTCGGCTGAACGAAGTCGGCATTTACCGCTATCTCGATTCTGACCTTTTTCAGCAGGTTCACCTCGACGTCCACGCCGCGGTAGGTTTCGTGATAACCCCTCTGCTGGCCGCAGCCGAGGGCATTGGTAACCGATATCTTGAAGACATCGGCGGCATATAACGCCTGTTTGACGTCGTTAAGTTTCTCCGGCTGAATGTACGCTATTATCAACTTCATTATTGTTGCTCCTGTTCTGTTAGTCTGTGTAAGTAAAGTGCCGGGGATTACTGGTTCGAGAATATCTGGAAACCGCTATAAGCTTCCATTCCGTGCTCGCCGACGTCCAGGCCTCGCAGTTCTTCGGCTTTGCTGACCCGCAGGCCCATCGTCTTCTTGATTATCAGGAACAGAATCATTCCCGCTCCGAAGGCCCACACGAAGGCAGTGCCCACACCGAGAGCCTGAACGCCAAGCTGCTCAAATCCATGGCCATAGAAGAATCCCTTTTCTGTGTTGAACAGGCCGACCGCCAACGTTCCCCACGCACCGCAGACACCGTGAACGCTGACTGCACCGACGGGGTCGTCGATCTTCAATATACGGTCGATGAACAACACGGCGAAGACTACCAATACGCCGGCGACGGCACCGATGGCAAGCGCTCCCATGGGCGAAACGCCATCGCACCCAGCTGTTATGGCGACCAGACCAGCCAGGGCGCCGTTGAGGGTCATCGAGGCTTCTGCCTTCTTGAACAGCGCCCATGCGGTGAACATCGCGACAATCGCAGCGGCAGCGGCAGAAATATTGGTCGTTACCGCGATAAAGCCGATCGAGCCGTTAGCGGCAGTGGTGCTGCCGGGGTTAAAACCGAACCAGCCCAGCCACAGGATAAACACACCAAGGGCAGCGAGGGGAATATTATGACCCATAATCGCCTTGGGTTTCCCAGCCGGGGTATACTTGCCAATACGAGGCCCAAGCACAATCGCACCGGCTAACGCAAGCCAACCGCCAACCGAATGCACTACCGTCGAGCCGGCGAAGTCCAGAAAGCCCGCATCCGCCAGCCAAGCCGGGTTATCAGTATTCAGGAGATTGCCCCATGCCCATGAGCCGAAAATCGGATAGATCAACAGCGTGATAAAAATACTGTAAACAAGATAGCCGGTAAACTTGGTACGCTCAGCCATCGCACCGGATACGATAGTCGCTGCCGTCGCGGCAAAAACCGTCTGGAAAATAAGAAACGTCCATTCCCAGGCAGACCCGTCCTCGACACCGAATAAACCAAACAGCTCGCCGCCGAAAAGTGGATTACTTCCCTTGTTCCCGAACATCAATGCGAAACCAACCAGGAAAAACGCCACCGTCCCGACGGAAAAATCCATCATGTTCTTCATCAGGATGTTCACCGCGTTTTTGGCGCGGGTGAATCCGGTTTCGACCATGGCAAAGCCGGCCTGCATGAAAAACACGAGGAAAGCGGCGATGCACGTCCACAACACATTCATGTTGTTTTGGAGATCGCCGCTCGCGTCTGCTACCGCCTTTTCAATAAGCGCAGAAACGTTCGGCGGCGCAGCGGCATCTTCCGCGAAAGCCGAGGTCGCCAAGCCGCCAAGGCACACCATTATCAGTAACACCATTTTCCATTTGCCAGCCCTTCTCATCTTCCTATCCTTTCGTGTTGCTGTAGAGGAACCGTATTGTCCCGAAACCGGCTTCGGTCAACACCAGAGAATGGCAATTAGCGTGCCAAAAGAGTCGCGAGAGGGCTAAACCGCTTCAGTTTAACGGGTTACAAGAAATCATCACAAGGCTCAAGCCCGGCGTAAAATTACATTTATGTATCGTTTTTGGGAAATAGCTACAAATTTGTACAAAACAACGAGTAGATCAGGCAACAAGCGGCATAACGGGAATTACTGCCGAAATCCGATGGCATTAGTTATATAAAAAAAGGGATATAAATTCTGCTTGACAAAAATTGAATTCGTGATAGTATTATAAGTGCGTAAGCGTATACGCAATGTGTTGCTGGCCATGTGTGGCATTGGCGAGTATTTTTTTTGGCCTGCTTGCGTAAGCGTATACGCAGTTTGAAAGCGGCGAGAATTGACAATTAGAGGTTCCGATAGCAGAGGGCTTTGAAGGCCTTCGCGGAATAGAGATTCAGGCGGAGCGAACAATGACTGTTACGATGGAAGATATTGCCAGGAGAACGGGAGTTTCCCAGGTTACTGTTTCTCGCGCGTTGAACAATCGCTCGCGGATCAGCAAGGAAACGAAGCAGAGAATTCTCAAGGAGGCCCGGCGGCTCAATTACAGGCCTAACGCCGTCGCGGCGGCGTTGGCGAAGAAGCGGACATTATCGCTCGGATTAGTCATACCCGATATCACAAATCCATTCGTCGCGGAAGTTACAAAACACATCGAGAGCACTGCAACCGAGAACGATTACAGCCTTGTCGTATATATAACCAATAACGACCTCGAAAAAGAAGATGCCTCGATCCGGTCGCTCATGGAAAGAAGAGTTGACGGAATTATCATAAACCACTCCCGAAGCAATACTCCGATCCAGGCGATAATGGACTTGAAAAAAGAAGGTTTCCCTTTCGTGCTGACCGGCGTGATGGAGGGGATTGAGACTGATTACGTCATGATCGACCTGGCTGAGGGAGCTTACCAGGCGACCAGACATCTGGCCGGGTTGGGGCACAAGCGGATCGCGTTTCTCACCGTGGATTACGGACATTTCAAGCAGGATGGATACAAGAAGGCTCTTGGCGAAGGCGGGATCGATTTTGACGAATCGCTGGTAATAAGATGCCGCCCCGGGCTGGTTGGTATTGAAGAGGCGATAGGAAAAGTGCTGGCGATGCAGGACCGGCCGACTGCTATTTTCGGCTTGAACGACTTCCAGGTTTTGAGGGCGATGGAAGTGTTGGACAATCTCGGCCTGGCTGTGCCGCAGGACATGGCCCTCATCGGGTTCGACGACGTGATGTTCGCCTCGCACCTGAAAGTACCCCTGACGACCATCGCCCAGCCGATGGAGCAGATCGGGAAAATGTCCGTCGAAATACTGCTGAAAAAAATCGAAAAACCAACACACCCCCCTTGGCAGGTCATGCTCAAACCGCAACTGGTGGTAAGAGAATCCTGCGGGGAGAAGCTCCGGTAATCCCGGACGGGAAACGAAAACAGGTAATCGCGAAAGGAGTTGGAAATGAGGAACAGAAACAAAAATAACAAGACCAGGGCACCATAGAGCGCCGCAAACTTTTTAATAAGGAGTAGTGAATGGATGAATGGAAGAGAAGTTGTACCGTTTTGGGAAAAATGTTTTTCAGGCCCTTTTTATAGGAGTAGTAACATGAAAAAAACAATTATTTTAACAATGTTGGTCGCGATGGTCGGCCTGTTGGCTTCGTCGG
>JAIORC010000333.1 GCA_021108335.1 Phycisphaerae bacterium | reverse complement strand
GGCGGGCCTGCCAAGCCGGCGGGCTTGGAAATCATAGCAGATTTGAAGGTTGGGGCTATACGCTGGCCGGCGACGACAACGAAGCCGACCGACCTCGGCGACCGCACCGTGAACCTGAACGTATACAAAGGTCGTGTGGTTATTTATGTGCCGATGGCTGTGCCGCCGGACGCCAAGCCCGGTAAACGAATGATAAAAATCTTCCCGCTGGGTCAGTTGTGCGGCAAAAACTCGTGCGTCGACTTTCAGCCGCTGACTGGCGAGAAGAATTTCTCCGTTGCCGCGACGGTTATGGTCGGCGATAAGTCGGTGGTCAACCCAGCCTGGGCCAAGGCGGGATTTTCGCAAGAGCAGGCCCAGGCAGCGGTTACAGACAGCCAACCCGACAGCGGGGAAGACGAGGTGGGCTTCTGGCTGGCGGTGGGTATCGCGCTGCTGGCGGGGCTTGTCCTCAACGTCATGCCCTGCGTGCTACCGGTAATCCCCATTCGCATTTTGAGCGTCGTGGACATGGCTGGCGGTTCTCGCAGGCGGTTCGTAACGATGGGGATGGCCTTCGCGGGCGGGGTAATGTTTTTCTTCGCCGGCATCGCAACGCTAAATATCATCCTGAAACTTACCGTCGGGCGGGCAGTCGATATCAACGAGGCCTTCGTGAACCCCGTCGTCATAATCTTCCTGGCGATGATAGTCGTCGCCCTGGCAGCAAATCTGTTCGGCGTGTTTCATTTCATCGTGCCGACGCGGATTGCGAGCATGGAAAACCACGTTCAGAACGGCAGGGGCGGGCATTGCAAAAGTGCGGGCATGGGGTTGATGATGGCGATCCTGGCTACGCCGTGCAGTTTCGCGTTTCTGGCGACGGCGTTGACGTATGCCCAGACCGCCCCGCTGCTGAACGGCACGCTGGTGATACTGGCGGTGGGGCTGGGCATGAGCGGGCCTCACGCTTTGCTGGCGGCGTTTCCGTCGCTGGTGGACAAACTGCCGCGGCCCGGGGTATGGATGGAGTGGTTCAAGCAGGCGTCGGGATTTTTACTGCTGGTGGTGGCGGTCTGGCTGATCGCTTCGCTGCGCGGCGACGGGTCGAGCTATCCGTTCTGGGTCATTGCCTGGGGCGTGGTGCTGGTGATGAGCCTGTGGATATGGGCGAACTGGGTACGCTACGACGCGCCGCTAGCGAAAAAGCTCCTCGTACGCGGGCTGGCGGTGGCACTGGCTGTGGGTACGGGTTTGTGGATGCTGCCCCGCGCCGAGCCGCCGATGACGAAGGCCCAGCCGTTCGACGCCGCTGCCGTGCTGGCTGCCCAGAAGGCAGGGCGAATCGTGGTGGTGAAGTTCACCTCCAACACCTGCATAAAGTGCATCCAGCAGGACGCGAACGTGTATAATACGCCTGAAATCGCCAAACGCTTCAAAGCGGAGAATATCGCGTATTTCAAGGGTAACATCAGTGCCTCGTCGGCGGCGGTGGAGTGGATGCGGGCAAATGGTTTCGGCACGGCTGTCCCGCTTACGCTGGTGTATCCCGCCGGCGGTGGCAAGTTCCAGGCGGCGGTTGCCCTGGATATTCCGAAATTAAACGCGATGCTGGACGAAGCCGGCGGCGTGAAATAGGCCCGGCGGCGGCAGCATTTGACGAAAAGCCCTTGCCGTATGGGCTTTGGGTGTTTAAAGTCTTGAGATGAATTTCTACTGTGCGGAGGCGGAATAAGGCAAAAGCGGGAAATATGAATATGAATATGAATATGAATATTAAAAAAAATAAAAAAATTCTGATGCTGGCAGTGGCGGCGTGTGTGGTTATGCCGACTTTTGCCGTCGGCGAACCGGCAGGCGGTAACCAGGTGGCGGAGCTTTGGCGACAGATGCGCCGGCAGGACGTCAATACCCCAGAATATACCCAGGCCCGGCGGCAGTTGGTCAAGCTGATATCGTCGCTGCCCGCCAATCGGAAAGTGCCCGTGGCGACTTCCCTGATGAAGCGCGGCGCCGACGACGCCGTTACGATTACCATCCTGCAACTGTTCGGTACGAATGGTCTGCCGGCTGGCGACATCAAGGCGATTATCGAGAATCCAAACCGCACCTGGCCGCAACGTGTCCTGCTGCGAACCTACTACCGGCTGTGCAGGCCTGAGAATGAAACGCTCTTGTCCGCCAAGGCCCGCCGGGAATTGGTGAAGATGCTCGCGGGGCGATTGAACAGCCTGGCCGGGGCAAAAACCGTCGATTACGGCGAGCAGCGATTGCTCAGCCACATGCTTCAGGCGGTACTCAGCCGGTACGCCGGAATGGAAAACCAGGTGCCGGAGATGGCCTCGCTGCAAAAGGCCATGCGGATGTATGCCGCCGGCAAAAAAGACGTGCTGGGAGCCTCGATTGCCGGGTGGATGAAAATGAAGCCCAATCCGAAAATCGACAACGTCGAGGGCGCCTTTGATGCCCTGGGCCATTGGGAGCCGCTGGTTCGCGGCAAGGCGTCGGCATTTCTCGGCATGCGTATTCTCAAGGAGCCGAAAATCGCCGACAAGGTACTCGCGCTGCTGAAGGACACCAAGTCCGGCGGCGACCCGCGAGACGAAGTGCGGGCTGCGGCGGCGGGCGTGTTCAGTTTCGCCCTGAGCTACAAACCGCAAAAAATCGTCCCGGAAATGGTCAAGCTGATCGTGTGGGATCGCGGCGTGATCGTCCAGGCTGCCGCCAAGGAAACCCTGATTGTCCATTCCGACGAAGCCCAGATTGCCATCGACCTGCTACTGGAAGCGCTGGAGACCCGTAGGCCCAAGCCCGGACCGAAACGGGCCCAGAGTATCCTCACGACCCTCAGCTACATCATTCACGAGAATGTCCCCGCCAGCCAGAAGAAGCGGCTGTTGCAGCAGGGAGTCAATAATCTGAACTTCGCCCCGCAGGGCGCATTGCGGGTTCTGGAAGCATTAGGCCAATACGCCAAGCCAGCGTTGCCGGCGATTACCCAATATCGCGACAAGCAGGCGGATCGTCTCACGCGGCAGTATATCAACCGGCACGTCATTCCGGCAATCGACCCCGAGCCGGAAAGGAGATAACACCGGCTGCGGCGATTGGAACGACAGGTTATGCAACTCGTTGCATAACGATTTTTACGCCATGGCTGGACAACATGCTTCTGCAAGCAGAAGCATGGCACCCGGCAAAAGACGTTATGTCCAAAATCCGAAATCCGAATATTCGGATTTACACACACAAGTCGGGTGCCGTGGCGGGAAGCGAAACTTTCAGCCACGATGTTTGCTCCCACGGGATAGAACACGGCGCTTGTGAAAATCTCCCGGTTCTGTACAATCTGCTATTCTTATGGATCAGAAGCACATACGCAATTTTTCGATTATCGCTCACATCGACCACGGCAAAAGTACGCTGGCCGACCGGATGCTGCTGCGCAGCGGAGCCATTACCGAGCGGGAGTTCCGCGAGCAGTTGCTGGACGACATGGATCTCGAGCGGGAACGCGGCATTACGATCAAAGCCTCGGCGGTAACCATCGAATATGAGTTGGACGGCGAGAAGTACATGTTGAACATGATCGACACTCCCGGCCATGTTGATTTTCATTACGAGGTCAGCCGTTCGCTGGCTGCCTGCGAGGGCGGGCTGCTGGTGGTCGATTGTGCCCAGGGCGTCGAGGCCCAGACGGTGGCTAACGCCCACCTCGCCGAGAAGTGCGACCTGGCGTTGGTGCCGATAATCAACAAGATAGACCTGCCAGCCGCCCGGCCTGAAGATACGGCAATGGAGGTGGAGAACCTCATCGCCCACCCTGCCGAGGAGTGCGTTCTCACCTCAGCCAAGACCGGCGAAGGCACGGACGATATGCTCGAGGCGATTATCCGCCAACTGCCCCCGCCGGCCGGCGATCCCGCCGGCAAGACGCGCGGGCTGATATTCGACAGCACGTTTGACGATTATCGCGGCGTGGTGATTTACGTCCGCGTGTTCGACGGGGTACTCAGCGTCGGCGACAAGGTAAAGATGCTCGGCACGCGGGACGAATACCAGATTACCGAAATAGGCAAATTCTGTCCCAAGCCGCAGGCGTTCAAAACCCTGTCCGCCGGCGAAGTCGGATACGTGGTAGCCAATATCCGTTCCATCTCGGCGGTGCATGTGGGCGATACGATTACGCTGGCTGCCGATCCCGCAGCCGAGGCGCTGCCGGGCTATCAGCCCCCCAAGCAGATGGTTTTTTCCGATTTTTATCCCGGCCCGACGACGCAATTCCCGGATTTGCGAGAGGCGTTGGAAAAGCTGAAGCTCAACGACTCGTCATTGACCTGGCTGCCGATTACTTCCGACGCGCTGGGCTTCGGCTTCCGCTGCGGGTTCCTGGGTATGCTGCATATGGAGATCGTCCAGGAACGCCTCGAACGCGAGCATAACGTCGAGGTCGTCCAGACCGCCCCCACCGTACCGTACGAGGTGCTGACCACCAGCGACGAGGTTATCGAGGTGGACTCAGCCGGCGATCTGCCCGAGCCGAATTTCCTACAGGAAATCCGCGAGCCTATCGTCAAGGTCGAGCTTATTATGCCGGCTGATTCCATCGGCAACGTGATGCAACTGGCTGAGGAACGCCGGGCGATCTACAAGGAAACCGAGTATCTCTCCTCCGAGCGGGTTATTCTCACCTACGAGTTCCCGCTGGCGGAGATTATTTACGACTTCTACGACAAGCTCAAAAGCGCCACCCGCGGCTACGGCACGATGGATTTCGAGATAATCGGCTATCACGCCAACGACCTGGTGAAGCTGGATATCCTGGTCAACAACAACGCCGTCGACGCGCTGTCGGTAATCGTGCACCGCAGCAAAGCCGACGTGCGCGGCAGAGCGCTGATCCAGCGACTTCGCAAGGAAATCTCCCGCCACCAATTCGAGATTCCGCTCCAGGCAGCCATCGGCACAAGGGTAATCGCGCGGGAAACAATCAAGGCACTCCGCAAAAACGTAACCGCGAAATGCTACGGCGGCGACGTCAGCC
>JAIORC010000113.1 GCA_021108335.1 Phycisphaerae bacterium | reverse complement strand
CGGCAACTGGCAACGCAAGCCGGCTCGGACGGCTGCCTGCTCCTGCCGTCGTTGCAGCGATTCAAACTCGCCATGCGATTCGACTTTAATCAGCCCGCCGCTGTCGCAAGTGATGATAATTCATTCCCGCCGCAAAATCCGTGCGAAGCGGGGGCCAGGTGCGACAAAACTCCCGCGACGTTCAATGTTACCGAACGCTACCGCCGCGCGATTGCCGCCCTGCAAACCGACCTGCCGGCCCAAGCCGATCCGTTCGCCGTCATCGCCGCCCCAGCCAGCCTGTCAGTCGACGACCTGCTGGTAGCCGCAGCCGACATGCTCTCGGCTGGCGTGATGCGACGCTACGGGGCTGTACTGCATCACCGCGCCGCCGGCGCTCGCGCCAACGCGATGGTAGTCTGGAACATCCCGCCGGCCAAAGCCGATCTTGCCGGTGCGGCGGCCGCCCGATATTCCGCCGTCAGCCATTGCTACCTCCGCCGCGTCGCCGACGATTGGCCTTACAATCTCTACACCATGATCCACAGCCCCGATCGCCAACACTGCCAACAGACAATCGACCGAATCGCCGTCAACATCGGCAACCCGCCGCACAAAACACTCTGGACAGAAAAAGAATTCAAAAAAACCCGCGTAAAATTGTTCACGCCGGACATACCATGATCTTATGTGTTGGGTGGCACAAGTTTGTAACCCCCATGGGGCAGGCCTGTGCAATTTCCCACGATATCGGGTGGCATGGTTAGCCCGCGTTTTTTGCGGGATAGCCATGAAAGATCGATTTACAATTTCTGCATCATCCTTTTTTGTGGCCACCTGCCATCGTGTATCTATCTTTCATGGCCATCGGCTTCGCCGCTGACCATGCCACCCGACGCGTTTTTTAACCACATGCTTCTGCAAGCAGAAGCATGGCACCCGACATACTGATTTCTAAATGAAGGGTGGCATGGCTTGCTTGCAAGCCATGTGTTTTTCGCACAATGGGGGCACAGGTTTGTAATCTGTGCAATTTCCCACGATATCGGGTGGCATGGTTAGCCCGCGTTTTTTGCGGGATAGCCATGAAAGATCGATTCACAATTTCTACGACATTCTTCCTCGTAGCAATTTGCCATCGTGTATCTATCTTTCATGGCCATCGGCTTTGCCGCTGACCATGCCACCCGACACGTTTTTTAGACATTAGACATTAGGCATCGGTCATCCACACATTATCGTGGAAGCGGGGCTGTGCCTTCATCGAGAATGGCCATGTAGTCGGAAAACATGTAGACCCTGTTACGATGTTTGCCGGTGATTTCCCGAACGAGGCCGAGTTTTTCCAGTCCGGTAATTGCTCCACGTGCCGTTGGTGGCGTAACGCCCAGTTGTGCCGCAGCTTTTGGTATAGTGATAATTGGCTTGCGTTGGAGAAGCAGGAGAATTCGTTGAGCCGTCCCAGCCCCGCGACCAAGCGTTTCAATCTGGATTTGGGCCTGGTCAAATAATCGCAAAATACGTTTGGCGGCTTCGGCTGCCTGATTGGCGGTGTCTCGCACACCCGTCAGGAAAAAATGAATCCATTCCAACCAGCCGTTTTCCATGCGGACATTCTGAAGCAGGCGATAATAGTCAGGCCGGTTCTCTTTGAAATACAGGCTCAGGTACAATAGCGGTACAGACAATACACGCTCGTTGCACAACAGCAGTATAATCAACAATCGGCCCACCCGTCCGTTGCCGTCAAGGAATGGATGGATTGTCTCTAATTGCACATGGGCCATGGCGGCTTTGATAAGCGTCGGGATTGCCGGGGAATGAAGGAATTTTTCGAATTCGCCCATGCATTCCTGGATATATTCCGGCGGAGGCGGAACAAATGTGGCATTGCCGGGCTGGCTGCCGCCGATCCAGTTCTGGCTGCGGCGAAACTCGCCGGGGTCTTTCGATTCGCCCCGGCCATCACGAAGCAAGACGGCGTGGATTTCCCGAATCAGTCGTAGCGATAAGGGAAACTTGTCTTCCCGCAATCGCCGCAGGCCATGTTCCATCGCAGCGACGTAATTCGATATTTCCTGCACATCATCCAGCGGCACGCCGGGGACGAGTGCATCCTCGTGAAATAACAGGTCGCAATAGGATGACTGTGTGCCTTCGATCTGGCTGGACAGTACCGCCTCTTTGCGAATGTAGGTGTAAAGAAACAGTGATACGTCAGGCAAAATAGAGGCTACCCCATCAAGCCGCCCCAAGGCCTGGTTGGCTTCGCCCAGCAATCGAGTGTCTTTACCCGATAGTTCAATCGGGTTTTCCAGCGCTAATGGGACGGGAACAAAAGCGTGGAAAACTTCGCTTGTCGTCGAGCATTTTATCATACGACCTGTCAGGTTCATGGAATTCTCCCGGAAAATGCCGATATTATACACTAAGAAACTATATCGGCCAAAACTATCTTTACGGGAGAATTTTTCGTAGCCTTGGCAATATTCGGAGATAAGAAAACATCCTTTCTTAGCGGATTCCGCTAAGAAAGGTTACGGGGTTTTTCTTTCTTAGTGAATTTGGCTAAGAAAGGTTTGGGCGGTTTCTTTTCTTAGTGGGCTGCGGCGGATGGTACGGCTTGTCCTCAAGGGGCTTGCTCGTAAGTCATGCCTGTATATGCCTTTATCGAATTGGCTGGAGGAGTTTTTCGACGAATTGGCCTACTGTTTCGACTATCTGTCGGCTGGGCGCGTTGGCGGCAACGGCGTCGTTGATTTTGTGAATGATCGCCGAGCCGACGATAGCGCCCTCAGCGGTACCGCAGACTTCCTCGACCATATCCGCGCTGGAAATTCCGAACCCGATACAGATGGGCGTATCGGTGTGCGTCTCCAGCTCGGCAACAGCCTCGATGGTTGACGGCGGTAGCACGGTTCGCTCTCCGGTGATGCCCGCGACGGACATGAAGTAGACGAATCCGCTGGAGGCCTTGGCGATTTCGATTCGCCGTTGTTGCGGTGTCGTGGGCGAGATCAGCAGCACGTTGCACAGGCCTGCCGACGCAGCCAGGGTGGCGAAGTTGTCCGCCTGGCCAAGCGGCAGGTCCGGCACGATAAGCCCGTCGAAGCCCGCAGCCGCGGCATCGGCGCAGAATTTCTCGCAGCCGTACCGGTAAACGATGGAGTAACTCACCATCGCCAGCAATGCCAGCCCGCCAGGCCCGCCGTCAGGGCCGCCGGTTGCGCGATATTCCCGCACCGACTCGAACAGCCCAGCCAGTGTGAACCCGCCATCAAGAGCAGCGGTGTAGCTGGCCTGGATGACCGGGCCGTCGGCGATGGGATCGCTGAACGGCACGCCCAGCTCGCAGATTCTCGCGCCGCGCCGCTCGACCTCGCTCAGCATATTCGTAGTCGTCCGGCTGTCGGGATACCCCGCCGTCAAAAACGGCAGCAGCGTCTTTTTGCCATTGGCCCGCAAATCCGCAAACGTCTGAATCAATCGATTATTCTGTAAGTCCGTCATATTTCAAAACCTGTCTATGTTGTGTCGCGGCTTGCCGCGTTCTCGGCACAGGTTGCAAACCTGTGCCACCGGTTATTTGCCTTCCCGCCGGGCGAGTATTTCCTGGATTTCGTTGCAGTCCTTGTCGCCCCGGCCGGAGAGGTTGACCAGTACGATCTGGTCGGCCTTGAGTGTCGGTGCGATTTTTATCGCCTCAGCTACCGCGTGGGAGCTTTCCAACGCGGGGATAATCCCCTCGCTGCGGCAGAGGGTCATCAAGGCGTCGATGGCTTCGTCGTCGCTACACGTGGTGTATCTCACTCTGCCGGTGTCCCGCCAGTATGAATGCTCCGGGCCGACGCCGGGGTAGTCCAGCCCAGCCGAAACGCTATGCACCTGGGCGGTTTGACCGTCGGCATCCTGCAGCACGTAACTATGGCTGCCGTGGAGAATACCCGGATCGCCGAGGCACAGCGGGGCTGCGTGGTCGCCGAGGTCGAGGCTTCGCCCACCGGCTTCCACGCCCACCATCGCTACGGATTTATCTTCGATCATCGGCACGAAAATGCCCGCTGCGTTGCTGCCGCCGCCCACGCAGGCGACCACCACATCCGGCAGCCGACCTTCGACTTCCAGCATCTGACTCCGGGCCTCGGTGCCGATGCACCGCTGGAACTGGCGAACCATCAGCGGGAACGGGTGCGGCCCGCACACCGATCCGAGAATGTAATGCGTGTGCTCGACGCTGCCCATCCAGTCGCGCATAGCCTCGTTAGTGGCGTCCTTGAGCGTCCGCTGGCCGGACTCGACGGGCACGACTTTCGCGCCCAGCAGCTTCATGCGGAAGACGTTGAGTGCCTGGCGACGGATGTCTTCCGTGCCCATGTAGACTTCGCATTCCAAGCCGAACACCGCGGCTGCGGTTGCAGTCGCTACTCCGTGCTGGCCTGCGCCGGTTTCGGCGATAACCCGCCGCTTGCCCATCCGCTTCGCCAACAGCGCCTGGCCGAGCGTATTGTTGATCTTGTGCGCGCCGGTGTGGTTCATGTCCTCGCGCTTGAGATAAATCTTCGCTCCGCCGAACTGCTCCGTCAGTCGTCCGGCGAAGTAAAGTTCGCTGGGCCGGCCCGCTATTTCCCGCAGGCAGCGGTCAAACTCCGCGCGGAAGTCGTCGTCCGCCCAGGCGGCGTCAAACTCGTGGGACAATTGCTCCAGGGCGGCAATCAGCGTCTCGGGCACAAACGCCCCGCCGTAGTCGCCGTAGTAACCTTCGGACGTGGTGGGAATATTATCGGTAAAATCGTTCATAGCAAGGTACTCCACTTCGACATCAAGTTTCTATTCCGAATATCACGCAACAAGCCCCGGCCGACGTGGCCTGTGGTGGACATGCTCGCGTTTTTATCCGTCCAAGATATCGGATTTCCGGTCAAGAGGCAAGCGAGCCTTGGCCGGATTACCCTGATAGTTCCTGCGTGGGTGCAAGCATCCGCCCTACAATAGTGGGTCGCCATGAGGGATGGCGCAGAAATTGTGAATCGATCTTTCATGGCTATCCCGCAAAAAACGCGGGCTAACCAT
>JAIORC010000024.1 GCA_021108335.1 Phycisphaerae bacterium | reverse complement strand
ACGAGGCATAGACATAATTGCCCGCTTTCCGCAGGGCAAAACATTCGTCGCGCCGAATGTAGCACCAGTTTTCGCAGGTGCCGAGTTTGCAAAGAGATTCTTGTTCCAAATTGTAAAGATATTCGCCCATGATTTTTTTCCTTTCATGTCGTGCTTTCGCCCTGTTCGGCGGGTGGTTCCGGCCCGGATCGCTTCCAGGTGAGAGAAATTTTCCAGCCGGGAGACATGCCCCGCCAAGAGAGAGCCCGAACAGATTTTGCAGACTCAAAAACCCGCTGATTCACGGCATATCTGCAAAATATGGAGCCGGTGGAGATGTTTTTTAAAGAAGAATTTTTAGACGTGTTTTGAGCAATAAAAACAGGCTTTTTGAGAAGGCTACAGCCGTGGAGAGGTGCTGAAAGTTTGCCCTTGGCGGGCAATCTCCCCCGGCTGGAGGATTCGGAAAAAGTGAAAGCCGCAGGTTTAAAACGAAAGGATGTGCAATTATGGCAAGTTTATACAAGCAACGTTACACGACGAAGATTCCGGCCAATGCTGAGATCATCAAGAAAGACGGCAAGAAGAAAGTCCGGCTGGTTGGCCGGGACGGCAAGACGAAGATGTTGGATTTTGTCCGGGGCCGCGACGGCAGTGGCCGCATGGTGGACTATTCGCCAAACTGGATGATCAATTATGTTGATTACGACGGCAGGCGGCGGGTGAAGTCCACTGGCTGTCGCGACAAAACCGCCGCCCGGCAGATAATGGCCCAGCTCGAACTTGAAGTCGAGCAGGTCCGCTCCGGCGTGCTCAGCCGCCGCGAACTTCGCCTGGCGGAATACCGCATCGCGTCCATCGAAGAACTGATCCAGGATTATCTCACGCACCTGGCCGTCAAAACGGTCAAGGGCCGACGGGTGAGCAAAGCCTATCGACGAGGCTCGGAGCAACGGCTTCGGCAGATTCTGGAGGAATGCCATTTCCGAACGCTGGACGACGTCAACCGCGAGGGCGTCGAAAATTGGATGTTCCTGACCGAGAAGAATGGCAAAGGGCCGCGAACGGTCAATTGCTATCGGACGGCAATCCTAGCGTTCTGCAACTGGGCCGTGAAGTATCAGCGTCTGGCGTCGAACCCGCTGGCGGGACTGTTCAGGGCGGATGAATCCCACGATATTCGCCACCAGCGGCGGGCATTGACGGAAGGGGAAGTTTCCCGCTTGCTCAAGGCGGCGGAGCTTCGGCCAATTGCGGAGTATGGCCGGGAGATCGTGAAACTAACCACGAAAACCCGCAACGGGCGTCGAAAATGGAAGCGCCTGCCGCTGACGTGGGAGAATCTGGACGATTGCTACGCCCGAGGTCTGGAGGCGATGAAGAATTCGCCCCGGAAGATTAAAGAGTACCGCCGCATCGGGCGGCAACGCAAATTGGCTTATCGCGTACTGTTGACGACCGGCCTTCGCAGGGGTGAACTTGCCGCCGTTACGGTTGACTGCCTGCACCTGGACGCCGAGAGACCGTTCTTGTTACTGCCGGGTTCGTTTACGAAGAATGGCCAAACCGCGACGATTCCCCTTCGTGCGGAAATTACCGAAGCCGTCAGGTCATGGATCGACGAAATGGGCCTGTTCAGCCTCGACCCGGTCTTCGACCCAATACCCACAATCCGCAACTTCGACGCCGACATCGCAGCCGCGAATATTCCCAAGCGCGACGAACGAAATCGAGTAGTCGATATTCACGCCCTGCGGCACACGTTCGGAACGCACCTGGCAAGGGCCGGCGTCGCGCCCAGAACCGCGATGGCCGCCATGCGACACTCCAAGATAGAATTAACCATGAACGTATACACCGACCCAGCCCTCCTGGACGTCGCCGGAGCAGTAGACTCGCTGCCAGCGTTTTGAAAACGCCCCAAAATTCACGCCTGTTGAGCAAATTACGACAAGGCCGGAGTTTTCTGCTCTGGTCGTTTTTTTCGTTACTCCTTGGACGGCAAGAGAAGGAACCAGCCTCGAAACCTTCAGCATATTGGCTTATGACGGGGCTTACGAAAAATTGCGTCGTTGTGTGTGCATTTTTGTCATTTTCTGACAAGAATGTCGATGTGCTACATGAATTGCGGCGGGGATTTGTGGGGTGTGGCTTGATAGTTGAACAGGTGAGCTGGTGAGCGTAAACCCTTGCAAAATAAGGACAAAAGAAAACCCCGGCGAAGCTTTTGGCCTCGTCGGGGTCAAGCGGCCGATGAGATTCGAACTCACGACGTTCAGCTTGGGAACAGCCATTGTAAGTTGCGGCAACTCATAGTTTTCAAGACGTTTGTACATATACCTTGTTAACTTATGACCAAGCTTACGAAAACCGCCGTCATCATGCGTCATCGTTCGTCATCAGGGGGCAATTAGACTCTCGGAACACACTGTTGCACATCGTCGTTGTTTGGACAAAATTTGAAAGTACATGCCTCAACGATTTCCTGTAAAATCTAAGATTTTCTACGCTCCGGAAGAATCTGTATTATGGAATTTGTTTGTGGTTAGCTGCGATTGGGACACTCTTTCGCGGTTGCGCTGGACTATTCGCCGAGAATCTGGCACTGCGGCAGCAGTTGGTTGTTCTTTAGAGACAGGGTAAAACGCCGAAACTCAAAAATCGCGACCGGCTGTTCTGGGTTGTGATTTCTCGCATCTGGCCGGGCTGGTGTGATGCCCTGCTCATCGTCAAACCTGCAACCGTGCTCAAATGGCATCGGCGGGGATTCAAGCTTTACTGGCGATGGAAGTCTCGCGGCAAACCGGGCCAGCCGCGTATCGCACGCGAAGTTCGGGATTTAATTCGCTGGCTTTCGCGGGAGAATCCTCTCTGGGGCCAGCCACACATTAAATCGGAACTGGCGAACCTTTTTGAAAAATCACGCCGCCGACATCGTCGCCTGCGACTTCTTCACGGTTCACACTGTAACGTTCCGCATTTACTACGTATTCGTCATGATCCGCCACAGCAACCGGCGAATCGTTCATTTTAACGTAACGCAAAATCCGACCGCCGAGTGGACGGCTCGTCAGGTACAGCAGGCCTTTCCGTTTGATACCGCGCCAAAATATTTGCTGCATGATCGTGGCTCGGTGTTCAACTCATATTTCAGTGGGCAGGTCAAAAAACTCGGCATAGAGGAAGTCAAAACAGCCTGGCGAAGTCCCTGGCAAAATCCATATTACGAAAGGGTTCAGGGAACCCTACAACACGAAGCTCTCGACCACATGATAATCCTTAACGAGAAACACCTGATAAAAACTCTTTCGCGATTTATTGACTATTATCACAAAAGCAGGCCGTATTTATCGTTGAACCGCAACTCGCCGATTCCGCGAAAAATCGAGCCGCCGGGAGATGGCAAAATCGTATCCACGCCAATTCTCAACGGCCTACATCACACCTGCCGCCGCGTGGCATAGGTTCGATTATTTGATTTTCAATTCTCCCACGGCTTCGATCAAGCCACCAATACCCGTCTGCCTCAATCCAGAAAAACGGGGCATTTTCATCATTTTTTCAACCGATCCACCGGCTGCCTTCCAGCTTCTCCGTCAGATTTTGTCTCTTCATCAACTTGGTTTCTCCGGTTTTCATCGCAGACCGAGTTTTCGGCAGCCACAGGCCGGAATAGTGCGGGCGGTAATCAGTTGAACAGCACCCTAGACGACGTGCGTTTTTACAAACGCGCAATTTCATTGGACGAAGTCGTCAACCTCGCACAACCCGAGCCGTAACGACGGCACGGCACGGGGCACGGCGGTAGGCATAAGCCTGTCCCGTGCCCCGGCCGGACAATTTGAATGATCGCTTATCCGATTTTCGTGGCAACGATTGTGGTGTGGAGCATATTTCGTTCAGCGCAAGCCTGTGGCTTGCCCTAGTTCTTTGGTCCAGTTGTTATGAGAGAACCATTGCTTTGTTTTTCTTTCCGAAAATAAAGTCAATTGTATTTGAATTTGACACCTTTCTGCGAAGCTCTTCCGTCAGGGAATTTAATGCCTCAAGTTCATTGCTATAAGTCCCTTTATAAGCAAATTCCTGATATGAGTCCTTACCCTGCTTTCTGAGACAATGGTAAGTATAGGCCGGCGAGTCTGTACCCCAGATTATCATATCAGGATACATCTGGCAAAAAGTTCGCATCACCTTGCGATAATCAGAGAAATCGACATCAATCAAAGTTGATCTATTTATGACCTTATCTTCTACAAGCTGGTTTACAAGGTCCACCTGAATCTTCAACGCGGCAGTATCGACCCAGACATTGGGGCTCTCTTTTGCATGTTCGAAAAATTCTTCATTAAAGAGCAAACAGTGGGCGAAACAAAACCTTAACTCTGGCCGTCGCTCAACAATTTTAAAAATATCCGATGCCTGAGAATATTCGTCATTTGGGACAGTGGTAGAATGAAAAATAAAAGGGATGTCTCGCTGTGCCGCAAAATCCAGAAAAGCCTTACCTTTGCCCAATAATTCCAAAACTTTTGACTGGCAACCGACCGGATTAACTTTTATGCCATAAATCGGATATTTTTCATCGAGTTTTTTCAACTCGTCCAGTTGCCCTGATACATCACGAGCGGGATCTACACTGGTAAATGGAATGAAACGGCTGGATAATTCAGGGCAATAGTCGAAAATTTCGCGCATTAAAATCTGATTCTCAACTTTGTATGGAACATCAGAAAGGGGCTTTTTAGCGGGTATTCTTTCGCCAGCTAAAAGCCTTGTCGGTTCACAATAAAGATCGACGCTGAAAGGAAATACTACATTAACATCAACACCACTGGAAAGTTGTTTGTAGTATATTCCCTCGGCAGTCTGGGCATAGGGATACTCCCCACGACAATACAGCTTGATTTCCACACCCACATGGGAATGGCAGTCAATTACCTTGTCTTTAAAATCCTCACGATTTAAACGCTTCTTAATCATTGCTCTATCATTTATGAATGCCTCAACCAGAAACAATCGTTATATTTGAATTTCTACTTTTCGTTCACCTCTCTCAGTAACACAATCGGCTGCCACTGTTCCAGAAATGATTAACTCGCTGTTTAATATCTGTAGAATACTGGCTGGTACCCTTGGGGTTA
>JAIORC010000205.1 GCA_021108335.1 Phycisphaerae bacterium | reverse complement strand
GTAACATCACCCGTACCGAGATCCTCCTCCCTGGCCAATTCGACCAGAAGATGCAAATTTTTTCTCTCGGCTGGTGTCAGGTGTACGGTCATATCATCCCTCTAATCAATCGCCAACAGAGTAACCGATTGAATATTAAATGTCACCATAAAGAATCCGGCGGAACAGAATTTCCATTCCCGCGCGGCGGCACAAGCCAAAAGATCGACCCGCAAAAAAAAATAGAAAAACAAACCCCATTTACTTGTTTGTTTTAATTTTGAACGGTATGTTTAGTCGGGTGGCATGGCGACACCGCTGTTTTTGCGGGGTCGCCATGAAGAATCGTGCGGAACGGAATTTTTCATTCCCGCGCGGCGGCGTTCCCAAGCCGCCGCGACAACCGACGTGGGCGGCATGCTTTTCTGTTTCGACGATTGATTTTGAAGATGCCGGAGCTATTATGGAATGGCGGGCTGTGCCTGGACAGCAGGCAGGCTATCATGAAAGGATCGGCATGAAAATCGAATGTCCTCAATGCAGAAGTACGCTTACTCTGGACGACTCGCTTGCGGCAGGCCGGGTTACCTGTACGTTCTGCAAACATACCTTTACCCCGCAGATCCGAAAGGAAGAAGAAACATCGGTCCCCTGTCCTCCCCCTCTTCCAGTGGGAACCCCCGCCACTGCCGACAGGGCAAACTCAGCAGCACCTCTCCCCTCGCCCTTCATTGTAACCGGGGGGAATGTTCCGCCTGTCGCCGGGACCACGGCGAAATTTGTCTCTCCAACAACTCGTGCCCGAATCGTCGTGTTCTTTGCCGTGATTTACGTAATCCTATGTGCGATAGGAATGTGGTGCAATTACCTGCAGTTGGACTTGATGAATCAATTCAACCTGGTGGAAGCCGTGGAAACGCAAGAAATGCTCCAAAAACCTGATATTACGCAGGAGGAACTGGACGAGAAGCTTGCGGCTGCGGGAATAGCTATTTCCAATGAACAAACGGATGCGAATATTCAACGCATGGGGATATTTTCCATAGTATTTATTGCGTGGTCACTTATCTTTTTGGCGGCATTCCTGACATGGAACTATCGTGTATACAAAAACTTGAAACCGCTGAAAGCAAGGCCGATTCGCTCCACGCCGGGCGGAGCGGTTGGTTGGTATTTTTGCCCAATTGTAAATCTATGGAAACCCTGCCAACTAATGAATGATATTTGGCTTGGCAGCAATCCTCGCAAGCGAAGCTTTAGTGCAAAAGGCGGTCCAGCATTCGTCTTGCTATGGTGGCTGGTGTGGATGGGAAGTGAGATACTTGCAGTAACATACAAGAATATGCCCGGGGAGACTATCGAACAAATTATTGCATATAGCAATTTTTACATATACATGATGGTATTGGAAATATGCTGGATTGCAATAACCGCGGCATTGATCCTGACCGTTTCCCGCAGGCAGATTGAGCGTCAGGCCCTGCTCGTCGGCAATGGGGATATGGATAACCAAAACACCGTCGCCCCAATCGCGTAAATAAAAAAAAGACGCCGGCATAAGCGGCCGGCGTTAGGCCGAGGGCAAAGCCCTCGGGGGGGTTACGTTTTAAATTCTAATAAAGCTCCACCAGATTATATACTTGAGTGTATAATTTTTTATCGAAAAAAACAAGTTTTCGGTAGACCGGGGCTTGACCCGGCAATTGCATTGCACATGCAACAAGTTCGTCCAATTCGGGTCAACCGCAGTAAAAAACACGTTTCCCCAGAGACATATTCTTGGAGGGAGTTTCCATGTAAGAAGGCTGTCGCCTTCTTATCTCCGGGTCAAGACCCGGTCTACCAGAAACGGGTTAAAACAGGAACCGGCGCCCGTTTTACTGCTACCGGCCTGCTTATGCTACGCCGTCTTTTCCTGGTTCTTCGCCTTTTGGACGATGTTTCCAGCGGCGGTGTGTCCATAGGTATTGTTCGGGTGCGCGGCGGATGGTGGTTTCCAGGGCGGTGGTGTATTCCTGGGTGATGAATCGTTGCGGGTCTTGTTTGTCGGCCCAGTCTTCTGGGTGGATGATTTTTTCGATACCGATCTCGAAGTGGTATTCTTCGTTGAGCCGCCGGCCATAGCCTACGATAACCGGCACGTTGTACTGCATCGCCAGCAGAGCGATAGACTTGTACGTGCTGGCCGGCCTGCCGAAGAAATCCACGAACATCCCGCGCCGACCCGCGTCCTGGTCGGCAATGAAGCTGACAGCCCCCTTGTTCTCCAGCAGTTCGGGAATAACCCCGGCTGCGCCGCGCTTGTCCAGAATGGTCATGCCGCGCTTCTGCCGCACGCCGAGTATGTACTCGTTAAGGTACGGGTTATCCAAGTTGCGAGCGACGGCGGAGTTCGGGAAGCCCAGGGCGGCCATGGTATAGCCGACGACCTCCCAGTTGCCGAAATGCCCCGTCAGGAAGATCAGCCCGCTGGGGCGGTACAGCAGCAGTCGCAGGTTCTCGGCCATATTCGTCAGCGTGATGTGCCGCCGCCATCGGCCCGGCGTAATCAGACGGGTGGTAAACAGCACCTCCAGCCCCAGGTAGACCATATTGCGCATAGAGGCCTTGGCTACTTCGTGGTAGCGATGCTCCGGCCAATCCGGGAAACTCAGGCGCAGATGCGCCAACGCCCTGTCGCGGTGTTTCTTATCGAACCGGTACAGCAGGTCGCCGATCCACCGCGCAGTGCGGTAATTCGCTTCCCAACTGAACATGTGGACGAACATGGCGAACAGTCGAACGCCCATGCAGGATAAATAGTCCGCTGTTTTATTTCGCGTTCTATTTTTTCTTTTCGGCATTGCTGGGGCTTACCCGAAAGGGAGAGACTTTAGGCCCCACGACGCGTGGACCGTGCTTGTTGATCTTCTTCAGGCGAACCGTAACTTGTCCTTCGGTTGGGCGCAGCGCCCGGTAGGAGGTATATCCCTCTTTGGAGACTTCGAGATACTCACGCGTGCCGGGGGGTTCCTGGCTGAGCCCAATTGTTGCGTTGCCTAAAAGGTCCGTCTTGGCGGTAAACATCGACGTGCTGCCCGCGGTCGTACTGGTGCTTACGTCCGCCCAGGCAATCGGCTTGCCGGCCTGGTCTTCCACGCTCACAATCTGGCAGCCGACACTACAAAATACCACCACCAGCAAACCCGCCAACAACATAGATCGTGTAATCCGTTCCATAATAATTCTCCTGTGTTACCTTGGCGAAAGAGCCTCTTTCAGCTCGTTTACAATTTCTTTTATGCGCTCCACAGCGTCGTCCGCGGGAACTGCGGCAGCCTTGTTTTCGGTGCGGCGCTGTATTTCCACGTTGCCCTCTTTCAGGCCCCGCTCGCCGACAACTACACGTAACGGAATGCCGATCAGGTCGGCATCCTTGAACTTAACGCCCGGTCTGGCGTCGCGGTCGTCCAGCAGCACCTCGATACCGGCGGCGGTCAGTTCATTATAGATTTTATCGGCATGGTTGCGTACTGCTTCTTTATCATTATTCAGGGAAATTACTTCCACATCGAACGGGGCGATGCTTATCGGCAGAACGCAGCCGTTGTCGTCGTGGAGCGCTTCGATGGCCGAGGCCATGATGCGATTTACGCCAATGCCATAGCAGCCCATGATGCAGGGGTGCTCCTGGCCGTCTTCGCCGAGGAACGTCGCCCCCAACGCCTGGCTGTACTTCGTACCCAACTTGAAAATATGCCCGACCTCAATGCCCTTGCTGGCCCGCAAAACCCCGTCGTCGTCAAGCGGCGAGGGATCGCCGTCGGCGGCGTTGCGGATATCGGCGACGATAACCCGCTGCCGGACCGCCTCGCCCAGCGGATCAAGAACGTCCCGCTTCCAGTTGAAGTGCTTAACGTGGTAGTCCGTATCGTTTGCGCCGCCGGCCCAGAATTGTCCAGCGACTGCGTCTGGGTCAACATACAGCGTAACGTCGTCGCGGCCGACGACAACATGCGGACCTACGAATCCGATGGCAAAGCCCGCAGCCGCGGCTTCGGCGTCGATTTCCATCGTAATATCGCCGTCGACGAGGCCGTTGAGTTTGTCTTCGTTCAGGTCGTGATCGCCGCGAACTACGGCGATAACCCACTTGTCGCCGGCCTGGAACACCAGCGTTTTAAGCATATTTTTGGGCTTTACCTTCATGAACTTCCCGACCTCTTCGATGGTTTTCATCTCGGGGGTGTGGACTTTTTCCAGTTCGCCGGTGGGCTCACCGGCCAGGTCTGCGGGCCTTTTGCCGATTTCGCATTTTTCGACGTTGGCGGCGTAGTTGCCCTTGTCGCTGGAGAGGATGGTATCTTCGCCGGCGGAACACGGGACCATGAATTCCTGACTGCCCGAGCCGCCGATCTCGCCGGAAACGGCATCGACGACGACATAGTCCAGCCCGCAGCGGCGGAAGATGCGGCAGTAGGCGTCGTACATTGTCCGGTACGATTCGTCCAGGCCTTCGAGCGTGGCGTCGAAGCTGTAGGCGTCTTTCATGATGAATTCGCGGCTGCGCAGCGCGCCGAACCGCGGGCGGAATTCGTCGCGGAATTTCGTGTTGATCTGGTAGAGGTTGATCGGCAGTTGCTTGTAGCTGGATATCTCGGCGGCGACCAGGCTGGTTACCACTTCCTCTGCCGTCGGGGCCAGGGCACTTGTCCGCCCGTGCCGGTCAACGTGGCAGCTAAGCGTCGGGCCGTAGTCTTTGCGGCGGCCGGTCTGTTCCCACAGCTCGATCGGCTGGAGTATCGGCATGAGGATATCCTGCGCGCCGGCGGCGTTCATTTCCTCGCGGATTATCTGCACGATTTTCTGCAGGCTGCGCTGGCCGAGCATGAGATACGTATACGTGCCGCTGGCGAGCTTGCGGATAAACCCCGCCCGGATCATCAGCCGGTGCGACGTAATTTCCGCCTCGGCGGGCACTTCCTTAACCGTCGGAATCAATGAACGACTATAACGCATTTTTCTAATCTCTTCTTTCTGATCTTGAACTTCCGGCAATGGGTGGCACAGGCATGCCCCCAATGGGGTTTGTAACCTGTGCAAATTCCCACGATATTGGGTGGCATGGTTAGCCCGCGTTTTTTGCGGGATAGCCATGAAAGATCGATTCAC
>JAIORC010000053.1 GCA_021108335.1 Phycisphaerae bacterium | reverse complement strand
CTTTCTCAAAACCACCCAACATACCATTCGCCGTCGTGTATCTATCTTTCATGGCCATCGGCATTCGCCGCTGACCATGCCACCCGATATTTTTTTTCTGGGCCAATCATGGCGACCCCTGCGGTGTCGCCATGCCACCCAACAGGCACAGGTTACAAACCTGTGCCACTAATGCCGCAGAAGTCTTTACATCCGCCCCGGCTGGCGGTTACAATTCCTGCCATGAAAAATGCAACGTTAATCGCGATGTTTATTTCACTGTTGCTTTGGGGAATTGCCGGCGAGCAATCTGCAGCCACGGCAAAGCCGACGGGCGGCGAGAATGTTCCCGTAGCCAAGTCTAAATCCAAAATCCCGCCGGCTGTCCAAAACAACGGCGACATTCCTGCCGGGGCGGAGATAACCGACGACGGCTGGTTCGCTCCGCCGCCGAAGACCGAAAAACCCTCGCTGCCGAAGAAAATAACCAAGGCTTTCGTTATCAAGATTCGCGAGCCGATAAAGGGCAAAACCTTCCGCGCACTGAGACGAAAGGCTACATATTGCCGGCGCAACGAAGCGGAACTCATCATTATCGACATGGACACATGGGGCGGCGAGGTGGGAGCCGCTCTGGACATGACCCGCTTTCTCAAGACGGAGATGGACGATGTTTACGTGCTCTGCTATGTCCGCACGCGGGGAATCTCGGCTGGTGCGATGATAGCGGTATCCTGCGATGAGATAATCATGGCTCCGAGCGGCAAGCTCGGCGACTGCGCCCCGATCATCATGGGCGGGAAACTCACAGGCGTCGAACGGGAAAAAATAGAAACGGTCTTGCGGACGGAGTTCGAAGACTCCGCCGATCGTAGCGGATATAACGTGCCACTGGCTACGAGTATGGTTTCGCACGATCAGGAAGTCTGGCTGGTGCGTAATCGCAAAACCCGCGAGCTTCGTTACGTGCTGGCGGCGGATTATCGTTCCAAGGTAACGAACCCGCCCGGGGAAGTCATCAAATTGGCTGACAAGGTTACGCTCAGCACAAAGCAGAGTCCCGCCGCGACGAAGTCCCGCATGTGGGAATTGGTGAAAGTCGTTCTCGCCAAGGGCAAGCTGCTGACGATGACGTCCAGGAAGGCGAAGTTGTACGGGTTTGCCACCGATCTGGTCAAAGCCCCACGGGAAACGCCCTACGCCGGGCTGGAGAAGCGGTTCAACATTACCGCTGCTCCTGTCGTGCTGGAAGACAGTTGGTCCGAAGACCTGGTGGACTTCATGACCCATCCGGTTGTTACCGGCATTCTGGTTTTCCTGATGCTGTTGTTTGGCTATACCGAGATGCACACGCCGGGCTTTGGCGTGTTCGGCGGCATCGCTATCGCCTGCCTGATTACGCTCTTGTGCAGCCAGTTTCTGGTTGGCATGGCTAACTGGTGGGAAATCGCCATGCTCGTTGTCGGGCTGGTGCTGATCGCGTTGGAAATTTTCGTTATACCTGGTTTTGGGGTTGCCGGCATTACGGGCATTACATTGTGCCTGATTGCCGGGTTGGCCATCATGGTTCCCAACGGGCCTGACAAGCTGCCGATTCCCGAGAGTGCGTGGGCGTGGGAAATGTTCAAGAGCGGGCTTTTGACGTTGTCGCTGGCGTTTATCGCGTCGGTTATCGGCATGGTAATTCTTTCGCGGTTTCTGCCGAAGATGCCCCTGTTCAGTCGGATGATACTCAAGCCGGCTGAGTCTGCCGATGACGCGCCGCGGGCCGAAGACTCGCCCATGCTGGCGGTTCAGCCGGGCGATATCGGCGTTACGGAAAGCTCGCTGCATCCGGTGGGACTGGTGCGGTTCGGGGACGAACTGCTCGGTGCCGTCAGCGACGGCGGAATGATAGACGCGAACAAGTCCGTCCGCGTCGTGCGGCGGGACGGCAATCGTATTATGGTGGAGGAGGCGTAGGAAATGGAATTTGTGGCTGATATTATGATGGAATTTTCCGATCCCTGGCTGGTGGTTGCGTTGCTGGTAACCGCGGCGGTTATGTTCCTGCTGGAGGTCTGCACGCCGTCGTTCGGTATTCTGGCGGGGCTGGGCATTTTGGCCCTTACGGCGGCGGTTTACTTTGCCTTCCGGATAAACAGCCTGTTGGGGCTTGGGGTGCTGCTGGGTTGCATAATCGGCACGCCGGCTTACCTGTATTGGATGGTCAAGCTGCTGCCAAATACGCCTCTGGGCAAAAGGATGTTTCTCAAGAAGGCCCGCGACGCCACCAACGAAGCAACCCCCGAAGCCGACGAACTGGCGAAACTGGTCGGCAAGACGGGCGTAGCCGATTCGCTGCTGCGGCCTTGTGGAACTATCCGCATCGAAGGCAAGCGAGTCGTAGCCCTCGCCGAGCACGGTTTGATCAAAAAAGGTCAAAAGGTCGTGGTCATAAAAGCCGGCGGAACCGACGTAGTCGTCCGCCTTGCGGAAACCAATAAGGTTCCCCAAACAGATGTTTGACCTCAAGACGAGGCTATTGTATTGTAGTGATTGTCAGCGGAGCGAAAGGTCGTGCCCGCGGAAAATAAACAGCCCGGTAAACTTTAACTTAAGGACGGAAAGGGGTTTGTCATGCTAGGACTTTTGGCGCAAACTACTGTTGGGAATGAAGGAATGACTACGCCGATGATTGTAGTCATCTGTGTAGCGGTGCTTGTTCTGCTGGTGTTTCTGGCGTTGTTCCTGCCGCTGTTCGGATTATGGATACAGGCCCTCGCCGCCAAGGCTGGCGTGGGTATCCTTGCTCTTATCGGCATGAGGCTGCGTAAGGTCAACCCGCGTATTATCGTCCTCAGCCGCATCCAGGCGGTGCGGTCCGGGCTGGATTTGACTACCGACGAACTCGAAACGCATTATCTTGCCGGCGGGCGTGTGATGAACGTCGTGCGGGCGCTTATCGCCGCCAACCGCGCGAATATCGCGCTCAGCTTCAAACTCGCCACCGCGATCGACCTGGCAGGCCGGGATATTCTCGACGCCGTCCAGACCTCCGTAAACCCCAAGGTTATCGACTGTCCGCACCCCGCTGCCGGCAAAAGCACCGTCGACGCCGTCGCCAAGGACGGCATCCAGGTAAAGGCCAAGGCCCGCGTTACTGTCCGGGCGAATATCGACCGCCTGGTCGGCGGTGCCACCGAGGAAACCATTATCGCCCGCGTCGGCGAGGGTATCGTTACTACCATCGGCTCTGCCGACACTTACAAGGCTGTGCTGGAAAACCCCGACCAGATTTCAACGAAGGTGCTCGCCAAAGGCCTCGACGCCGGGACCGCCTTCGAGATTCTCTCGATCGACATCGCCGACGTGGACGTAGGCGAGAACATCGGCGCCAAGCTCCAGGCCGACCAAGCTGAGGCGGACAAGCGACGCTTCCAGGCAGAAGCCGAGAAACGCCGCGCGATGGCCAAGGCCCGCGAACAGGAAATGCAGGCTCTCGTTCGGGAAAACCGCGCGAAGGTCGTCCTGGCTGAGGCGGAAATTCCCAAGGCGATGGCCGAGGCGTTCCGCAGCGGCAACTTGGGCATAATGGACTACTACAAGATGCGGAATATCCAAGCCGACACCAGCATGCGAGACAGTATCGGCGGCGGCGGTCAGCCCAAACCGGATCAGCCGCAGTAAACCGTAATGGCCAATACTGGCACAGGCTTGTCCCCAAGGGGACTGTAACCTGTGCCAGTATCGGTGTTGAAACGCGGTGGTCTGGGAAGGCCACCTCGCTGGGATGCAGTTTCAAAATTGACGGACTGTTGAACGGATAAATTCATGGAATGGCTGAATTACATTTCGATGTTGGCTGAAGAGGGGTCTGAAGGCTCCGACGACGGGTTTCCGCCGCTGATTATCATCTCCATAGTCATCGCTGTGGTTTGGGGGGTCTTCGGGGCGATCTACAAGAAGATAAAAGATGCTGCCGCTGTCCGGCAGGAGGCCCACATGGTAACGCCCAGCCGAGACGATTACGATGACGAAGATTACGACGATTACGAAGAGCCGGAAGAGAAATGGCAGCCGGTTGTCGCCGCCGTTCCGCCGCCGATACCGGGTTCCCATGTAATGCCGCCGGAACACATGATGTTGCATACGCTCGATGAATCCGAGAAGGAGTATACCCACGACAAATCCATCGGCGACCTGATAAAACCCCGGAAAGAGGAAATCCATATGCCCGATATGCCCTCCGAGGTAACCGTCCGGGCCAAGGCTCGCAGAATCGGAAGGCTTCGGAGTACTGCAACCACCGCCGAGCAGCAGGAAGAAAAAGCCGCGCCGCTCGTCGCCTTCCAGAACACCTCCGACCTGAAACGAGCGATGATCTTCCACGAAATTTTCTCATCTCCCAAGTCCCTCCGACACGAACGCGAAATGTGGGACGAGTAAAAACAACGGGAACCGGGAACAACAAAAAACGGGCTAACGCCCAATGACTAATGACTAAAATGTCTAATGTCTAAACCAGAAACACAACGGGAACAACAAAACCGGGAACCGGGAACTGTAGGGTGGGTGCTCCCGCCCACGCAGAAACTCCCGTTCGTATTGGAACCGGAAAAACACCCAACCCAGACGCTTGGGTGGCATGGCGACACCGCAGGGGTCGCCATGATGAATCGCCAACATCAATCATCAATCATTAATCATTAGTCGTTAGTCGTTAGTCGTTAAGGTTTTTTAGACATTAGACATTGGACATTAGACATTTGGGCGGGGTTGTTCCCGCCCGGTTTTTATGAAAGAATTTGACGCACAATTACTTCGGCTGATTCAGGATTCCGTGCCGCTGGTGCCGGAGCCGTGGGAGCGGATCGCCGACTGCCTCGGGTGCACCGCCGCCGCTGTGCTGCAGCGGATCGATCACTTGCGGGCAGAGGGAATTATCCGCGAGATCAGCGGCATTTTCGACGTCGTCGCGCTAGGCTATTCCCAGACGCTTATCGCTCTGCCCCTGCCGCCGGAGAAACTCGACTCCGCCGGTCAAATCGTCGCCCTCCACCCGGGCGTCAGCCATTGTTACAGCCGCCGCGACGAGCAATACAACCTCTGGTTCACACTGGCGGTTTCGCCGGAAAGCACGCTAAGTCTGGAAGAAACCGCCCGGCAACTGGCAACGCAAGCCGGCTCGGACGGCTGCCTGCTCCTGCCGTCGTTGC
>JAIORC010000214.1 GCA_021108335.1 Phycisphaerae bacterium | reverse complement strand
ACGCTTCTTCAACGGCGACGCCGCCATCTCATCGCGAGTACTGGGCCTGACCCACGCCAAACCATTCGCACGCGTGGTGATTACCTATCTGCAAGCACCACCGCCAGAGGGCGTAAACCCGAAGAGGTACCGCCCACAACCCAGCGACATACCGCCGAATCACTTGCAATACCTGGGCTTACGGCTGATGGAGGCGAACATCGAGCTTTGGCCCTGGAACCTCGAAGACCCGATACCCGCGGGAATTTGCAAGAAAGAGAAAAAAGACTCCGACACCGACGAGCCGGACGACGTAGCCCCCGTTAAACCCGTCGAAGAAGATAAAACAGACCAGCCGCCCCTGCCGACGGTACTGCTTATCCTGCCGCCTCCACCACCGGTAATCGCCCCCGGCGGAGGCGCAACGCACGGTAAACTGCTGCCGAAGCACATCGCTAAAATCCGCGAGGCAATCGACAACGGCGCCACGGCAATCTTCGTAGCCAAGCTTCTCCAGCCGCGACCGGCCCAGTGGGGCCAATCCATCCCGCAAGAATACCGGCTCAACAAGTATCTCAAGGAAGACTGGGGAATAACCGTGGATACCTCCTATGTGGTCGTCGCGGGTATCACCGGCGAAAAGGCCGGCACATATCGTCTGGACCTGGTCAAGCCGAATTACATGCAGCTAAACAACTTCACCGCCCAGCCTATCGGCAAGCCCCTGCGAGGCCGGCACGTCTCCTGGCCGCTAATCTGCCCCATCACCTTTCAGCCTAAAGACAAAACCCCCGCCGGCGTGAATATCGAACCGATACTCCAGATTCCCGATACACAATCCCAGATGTGGGCGACTAAAAACATCGACAAATTAATCGAGGAAGTACGCAACTCGGCAGGCAACCTCGTCAGCCCGCACTACGACAAGGGCGACATGCGAGTACCGCTGACGCTGGCGCTGGCGGCGACACGCAGCGGCGATACCGGTAAAAACGGTAAGCAAGACCAGACGCCCGCACGTATCGTTGTAATGGGCCTGGGCGGCGGATTGCTGGACCAATACGTCGAGCAACCAATCCAGAACCTCGAAGGCGGATATACAACGCAGGACCCGCCGCGGGCAAATCTGGACCTGATAATCAACAGCGTATACTGGCTGGTCGGGCTGGAAGACAAAATCGCGACCGGCCCACTGAGTATCGAACCTGTCGAGGATATGTCCAAAGAGAAACAGACCACCATCTGGATTCTATGCGTAATAGGCCTGCCGCTTGTCGTTCTCGCAGCCGGCGGCCTGGTGATGTTGAAACGAAGAAAGTAACCACTAACTACCGACTGGCAATTGAAAATATCATGAAACCAAAAACGACTATCATTCTCATATGCATCCTTGCCGTCTGCGCCCTGCTGGCGGGCCTGGCGAAAATGGGCGTATTCGACACCGCGCCGATACCCGCCCCAAAAGACAGGCGCCTCTTCGCCGACCGGCCCAAGCAGGCTACGTGCCTGACGATTACCGGCAGCGACGGCACGGACCTGATCCTCGCCCGCGTCGGCGGAAAGTGGGAAATTCCCACCCAGAAACCCGGCGGCATACCCATACCGGTACAGGCACGGATGGCAGACCATCTCGCAAACACCATACTCAATCTGGAATATTCCCGCTCGTTCGACCCCGCCGGTAAAGACGGCATCGAAGATTCGCTGACGGGCCTGGACGGGCCGGTGTGGCTGGTCGCGGTCAAGGGCGAAAGCGACGGCGAAAAAAATGCCAAAACATACACGCTGCTGGTCGGCAAACAGGCTCCGCAAGTCGGCGGCGACAAGGTCGAAACCTACGTCCGCCCCGAAGGCAGCAGCCTGGCCTATCTCGTTACCGCCGACCTGGGCAGCTTGCTGGGCAGAAGCGCCGACGACTATCGCGACAGAACCGTCATAACATTACCCGCCGCCGACATCCGCGAAATCCGCGTCGCGGGCAAGCAGAGCTACACCCTCGAAAAATCCGGAAAAATCTGGAAAATCACCAGTCCCGTCGCCGCCAGAATCAAAACCGACGCAGCCGTGAAACTGCTGGATAACCTCACCCGTCTGGAGGTGGTACGATTCCTTGCCGACAACCCAAAAGACCTCGGGCCCTTCGACCTGGACAAACCGCAACTGGCTATAACGGTCAGCCTCGCGCCCGCAAAGCCCGGTAAGGAACCTGCCTCCCAAACGCTGATGCTGGGAGGCAAACGGGATAAAAACATCTGTGCGACACTCGACGACAAGCCCGGCGTTTTCCTGCTGCCGGCAAAAACGCTCGACGAACTCCAGCCGCCGCTTGCCAAACTGCGATCCGAAATCGTTATGGACTTCATGCCGCTCGGCGTCGGCCAAATCACGATACAGAGAGAAGACTATCCAACATTTGGCCTCCGACGCAGCGGCGGATGGAAATTCACCGCCGACCTCAAAGGCCCCGCGGACAAGCAAGTCGTCGACAAACTGCTGAGAAACCTTGCAGCCCTCAAAGCGGAAAAATGGATCGAAAGCAAAACCGGCAAGGATATCGTTCCGACCGCGACCATTACTCTGGACATACTGGGCACAGGCAAAAAACTGACGCTCCTGATCGGCCTGCAAACGCTCACCGACGAAAAGGTCTACATCCAACTCGTCGGCAGCAAAGAGGTGGCGCTGGTACCGGCAGCGAAGATCAGAGAGATTCTCAGACCAGCGGCAGCCTATCTGCCCAAAGTGCCCAAACCCGTCGAAAAATAAATGCCATGACGAACCCAAACGATACAACCCGGCTGATCTGCCCGCTGACGGCCACGACTATCGAGGCGATGCGTGCTGAAATGACCGCCGCTGCCGCCGCTGGTGCGGATACCGTCGAATGCCGCCTCGACTACCTTACCCTCCTGCCGAACATCGACTGGCTGGATCAACTTTTCGCCGACGCCCCCCTGCCGATTATCGCCACCTGCCGGCCCACCCGCCAGGGCGGGCAATTCGACGGCCCGGAGTCTCTCCGCCTGCAAATACTATCCGCTGCAGCCAACCACGAAGCCGTCGTCGCCGTCGATATCGAAACCGACGTCCCCCCGGAAAACCGCCCCGCCGCCGGCTCGTGCGATACGATTCTCAGCATCCACGACTTCGCCGGCATACCCGCCGACCTGGACAAGCTGGCGGCGACGATGGACCGATCCGCCGCAACGATAAACAAAATCGCATTCACCGCCGACGCCGACGACGCGTTGCGGGCGTTCGACGTCATCCGCAATTCCGCCAAGCCCACCCTCGCACTGGCGATGGGCGAAGCCGGCATAGCCAGCCGTGTGCTGGCGAAAAAATTCGGCGCCTACGGCACATTCGGCTCGCTGGAAGCCGGCAGGGAATCCGCACCCGGCCAACTGAGCCTCGCCGACATGAAGCAACTCTACCGCTGGGACGCGCTCGACGCCGAAACCGCCGTCTACGCCGTAATCGGCTGTCCCATCAGCCATTCGATGAGCCCAGCCATCCACAACGCAGCGTTCGAGGCGACGGGCCGAAACGCCGTCTACCTGCCAATGCGAATCGAACCCGGCGCCGACGCATTCAACCGCTTCATGGACGCCGTCGTCGCCAGACCCTGGCTGGACGTCCGCGGCCTGAGCGTAACCATCCCCCACAAGGAAAACGCCCTGAACTACGTCGGGCCGGACAACTGCGACCCGCTGGCGGTGCAAATCGGCGCGGTCAACACCATCACCATCGCCCCAGACGGCTCGCTGCGGGGCGACAACACCGACTACGCCGGAGCCATCGACGCACTCTGCTGTGCAATGGGCATTGCCCGTGAAGGCCTGGCAGGCCGATCCGTCGCCGTACTCGGTGCCGGCGGCGTCGCCCGCGCCATCGTAGCCGCACTGGCCCACTACCGCGCCGAGACGACCGTCTACAACCGCACGGTCAGCCGGGCCGAAACGCTGGTAAAAGAATTTAACTGCCGGGCAGCCGGCATCGATGCCCTGGCGAATCTCGATGCCGAAATCGTCATCAACTGCACCCCGCTGGGAATGCACCCGAATACAAACGCCTCACCGCTGCCACCCGACAAACCCCTGCCGTCATGCGTAAAGGTCGTGTTCGACACGATTTACAACCCCGTCGAAACGCGGCTGCTCCTCCAGGCCGCCCAAGCCGGCTGCGTTACGGCAAGCGGCCTGGATATGTTCGTAAACCAGGCTGTCGCCCAATTCGAAATATGGACCGGCCAAAACGCGCCACGCGAGGTAATGAGAAAAGTCGTGATTGGCCGATTAAACGATGTATGAGTAAAATGCGATATATCCCTGCGCTTTGCCTGGCCGTTGCCGCCCTCACAGCCGGCTGCGTGCCAACCGGGCCAGACGAAAATATGATCGCCGTCGGCATCGTCGCAACTGAAGTTCAGGCCAGCGGCATAACCGCCAACAACCACGAGGTGTCCTCCAACCTGTGCGCCCTGAAGCTCACGGAACTCGCCGGGCAGAACACCTCCGCCGACGCCAACACTAACGGAGGCAAAGCGTTCTCCGCCGACGAGCCGCCGCTGGAACTCGTCGGGCTGCTCGATACGCCCCGCAGCAAGCAGACGCTGGCAACCTCCTCGTTCATCCAGAGTAACGGCAATGGGCCATCATCGACGCCCGGGCGGAAAGCTCAAAAACTGCCCGCAACTGCCGGCAATACCGAAGTTTACTTTCCCCCGGCGATTTTAAGAAAAAATATCCCCAGCAACCCCGCCGTTCCCGTCTCGCCGATGTGCCGGGATATGCTGCTGAAAGTTACCCCTAATCGCAGCCGCGTGCCTCGCGGCGATACGGTATGGTTTACCGTAACGGTGAAAAATCAATCCACCGGGCCGTTGAAAAACATTCGCCTCCATTTCGACCGCGACCCCGGTTTGGTCTATCTCCGCCACATTGTCCGCTACGACCGCACCCGCTGGAATCGCTTCGTCAAGAGGCTCGGCAAAGGCAATGGGCCTTGCAATTGGACCATCAGCCCCCAACTCGACGCGAACGAAGACGTAACATTCCAGGTACAGTTCGGCCTGCAGTCGTAATAATTGGGTGGCACAGGTTTGCAACCTGTGCAAATTCCCACGATATCGGGTGGCCCCTTGGGGGAAAGATCAATTCACAATTTCTACGCCGTCCCTTTCTTAAAACCACCCAAACCATCCATTCGCCGTCGTATATCTATCTTTCATGGCCATCGGCTTCGCCGCTGACCATGCCACCCGACGCGTTT
>JAIORC010000083.1 GCA_021108335.1 Phycisphaerae bacterium | reverse complement strand
CCATGCCACCCGGCGCGTTTTTTAGTCATTAGACATTGGTCATTAGACATTATGGATGCTTGCACCCACGCGGTTTTTGAGTACTAAACCTTCACTCGCAGCCGAAGTGTTTGTATGATGGGGGCACGATGAAGACCTTTCCCGTCATGTTGAAATTGGAAGGCCGTCCGGTTGTCGTTGTCGGCGCCGGGCCGGTCGGGCTGCGCAAAGCTGCCGCCCTCGCCAAGGCTGGGGCAGTCGTGCGACTCGTCGCCGGAGAGAATCCGCCAGCCGACTTACCAGCCAACCTGCCGGCCAACATCGAACGGCTGACTGAGGACTATTCCCCGCGACACTTAGCCGGGGCAACCGTCGTCTTCGCATGCACAAACGACCGGGCGGTAAACTCGCAAATCGCCGACGACGCCCGCCGGCAAAACATACCGGTAAACGCCGCAGACCAGCCGGACGACTGCGACTTTTTCACCCCGGCGACCCTCAGCGATGGAGACGTGGTCATCGCCGTCGGCACGGGCGGCGATGCCCCGGGACTGGCAAGGCTGCTGAAGCATCGCATCCTCGAGACACTGCCCGACGGCGTGGGCGAATTCGCCGCACTGCTCGGAGAACTCCGCCGACAAGCCAAAATCGATATCCCAGACCCCGCCGAACGGGCGGCGGTAATGAAATCCATCTCCGGCGAAATGGCGATGGTTGCGTTCCAGTCCAAAGGCCAAGCCGCGATCCGCAAAATGTTCAAGCAGCGAAAGGCCGGCAAAACGCAACCGCCCCCTGCCGGTGAATCAACATGAGAGTACTCTGCACAGGACTGAGCCATAAAACCGCACCGGTGGCGATCCGGGAGAAGCTCTCGTTCGGCCCATCGCGGCTCGGCAGCGCACTGGCCGACCTGCACAGCCATTGGCCCTCTGCCGAGTTCATGCTGCTATCCACATGCAACCGGACGGAAATATACGCAGTCCGCCCGCTTCACGATCACCCCCGCCAGGAGGAACTGCACGCCTGGCTGGGCCGGTTCCAGAACATCGCGCCGGCGGAATTCCAGGACTCCCTCTACACCTTCGCCGGCGAGGAGGCGGTCGGGCATTTATTCTCGGTGGTCGCCGGGCTGGACAGTCTCGTGCCCGGCGAGGCGCAGATCGTCTCGCAGGTCAAGGCTGCCATTACCGCCGCCGGGCAGGCCGACGTCGCCGGGGCCGAGCTGCGGCAGCTCGTTGCCGAGGCCTTGCACGTCGCCAAGCACGTCCGCACGGAAACCGGTATCGCGGAGGGCAAAGTTTCCATCGCGTCGGTAGCTGTCGATTGCATTGCCGGCGTCTTCGAGACCCTCGCGGGCCGATGCGTTTTGAGTGTCGGCGCCGGCAAGATGAACGAGATTCTTCTCCAGCAGATCCGGGCTATGCTGCCTGCGAGGATAGTGGTAACGAATCGTTCAGCCGACCGGGCTGTGGAACTCGCCGAGGCCTGCGACGGCCAACCCGCCCCATTCGAGTCGTTGCCGGAACTCCTTAGCCAGGCCGACGTGGTCGTTACGTCCACCGCCGCCACCGAATCGATCATCTCCGCGGAGATAATCCGCAAGGCCCAACGCGCCGACAGCCGGCAGATGCTCCTGATAGACCTCGCCGTCCCGCGAGACATCGAATCCGCAGCCGGCGACGTCGAAAACGTATCCCTGTATAACGTCGACGACCTGGAAGACATCGCCGGCAACGCAATACAAAGCCGCCGCGAGCACCTGGCTGCCGCCCGGAAAATCGTCCAGCGGCACATTAAAAAATACTTCCGGCGGATCCAGGCCAATCAGGCTACTCCTACCATCGAAGCGCTCTACGCCCGCATGGAGGAGATTATCGCTGAAGAAATCCGCGAGGCGGAAAACAAATTCTCCTCCCACGAAGACGCCGACGAAGACATGGAAATCCTCCGTCGCAGCCTCCGCCGCAGCCTGCGAAAATTCTGCCACCCCGCAGCCGAGTATCTCCGAGGCCAATCAACAGCCAGCCCAGCACACGCCAAAACCCTGCAAAAAATCTTCGACCTCAAAGAAAAACCCGAGTCCTGAAACCACCTGCAATTGAACTCCGCGCGGTGTGGGTACAAAAAACGCGGCAGGTTGATATTCTCAACCTGCCGCGCTTCATTTATCTATTTAACTGCATATCGCCTGTGCCACCTAACCAATCAGCGATTTTTTTTACATCATGCCGCCCATGTCCGGCATTGCGGGGGCGTCTTTTTTCTCGGGAATTTCCGAGATTACCGCGTCGGTGGTCAGCAGCAGGCCGGCGACGGAGGCTGCGTTCTGCAAGGCGGTTCGTTCGACTTTCGTCGGCACGATGACCCCTGCCTTGACCAGGTCGCAGTACTTGCCAGCCAGTGCGTCATAGCCGAAGTTCGGCGTTGCCTCTTCGATGACCTTGGCCGCGACGATGCTGCCGTCCAGGCCGCTGTTCTCGGCGATCTGCTTGATCGGGGCCACCAGGGCACGCCGGACGATATCCACGCCGGTCTTCTGGTCTTCGGTCTCGGTCTTGATCTTCTTGAGTATGCCGACAGCCGTCAGTACCGCTGTGCCGCCGCCGGGCAGAATGCCCTCTTCGACGGCTGCGCGACAGGCGTGCAGAGCGTCTTCGACGCGGGCCTTCTTTTCCTTCATTTCCACTTCGGTCGCAGCCCCGACGTTAATCTGCGCGACGCCGCCGGAAAGCTTCGCCAGACGCTCTTCGAGCTTCTCGCTGTCGTAGTCGCTGGTGGAGGCTTCGATCTGGGCCTTGATCTGGCTGATCCTGCCGGTGATGTCGCTGCCTTTGCCGGCACCCTCGATAATCGTGGTGCTTTCCTTGTCGATGCGGATATGCTTGGCCGCACCGAGGTCGGCGATGTCGATGCTGTCCGTGCTGACGCCCATGTCTTCCATGATCGCCCGCCCGCCGGTCAGAACGGCGATGTCGCGGAGCATTTCCTTGCGGCGGTCGCCGAAGCCCGGAGCCTTGACGGCTACGCACTGGAACGTGCCGCGAAGCTTGTTGACCACCAGCGTCGCCAGGGCTTCGCCCTCGATGTCCTCGGCGATAATCACCAGAGGTCGGCCGGCTTTGGCTACCTTCTCCAACAGCGGCACGAGGTCTTTGATCGTCGAAATCTTCTTCTCGTGGATGAGGATGAAGGGCTTTTCCAGGTCTGCTTCCATCGTCTCGGGTTTGTTGACGAAGTGCGGGCTGACGTAGCCCTTGTCGAACTGCATGCCCTCGACGAGATCAACGTGCGTATCAAGGCCTTTGCCTTCCTCGACGGTAATCACGCCGTCCTTGCCCACTTTGTCCATCGCATCGGCGATCATTTTGCCGATTTCGGCGTCCTGGTTGGCCGAGCAGGTGCCCACCTGGGCGATTTCCTTGCTGCTCTTGACGGGATTGGACAAATTGCCCAACTCGTTGACGAGCGCGTCGACAGCCTTCTCGATACCGCGCTTAAGCTGCATCGCCTTCGCGCCGGCGGTTACGTTCTTGAGGCCTTCTTCGAAAATCGCCTCGGCGTAGATGGTTGCGGTGGTCGTGCCGTCGCCGGCGATGTCGGAAGTCTTGGAGGCTACTTCCTTTACCATCTGCGCGCCCATGTTTTCGTTGGCGTCTTCCAGCTCGATTTCCTTGGCGACGGATACGCCGTCCTTGGTAACGGTCGGCGAGCCGAAGCTTTTTTCCAGTACCACGACGCGGCCGGTCGGGCCCAGCGTTACCTTGACCGCCTTGGCCAACTGCTTGACGCCGCGGCGGATGCCCTCGCGGGCTTCGGTATCAAACGTAATTTTCTTCTTTGCCATGTGTAAAACTCCTTTATTGTTTTGTCGCTTTTTTCGCTGTTAGGCGAGAATCGCGAGGATATCCGACTCGTCCATCAGCATGTATTCTTCGCCGTCGACCTTGATTTCCGTGCCGGCGTAGCTGGTGAACATCACCGTATCGCCCTTTTTGACCTGGAAATCACCCTTGGTGCCGTCGGCGAGTTGCTTGCCGTCGCCCAAAGCGAGAATCGTGCCCTGGGCGGGCTTTTCCTTGGCGGCATCCGGTAAGAGAATCCCACCGGCGGTCATGGTTTCGGCTTCGAGACGCTTGACCAGAACCTTCGGGCCTAGCGGACGGATTCCGGGACTTTTTTGTTTCGTACACCCACTCGTACATTTTTTGGCAGCTGCCATATGTCGCTCCTTTGCAACGTAAACCTCAGTAAAATCTTCAATCCTAATCATCCACAGCCGCCACACGCGACTGGGTGTTTACTTATTTTCATTGGTGGCACAGGTTTTTAACCTGTGCATATTTTCCGGCAAATTCCAAAACAGCCACAGGTTACAAACCTGTGCCACCATCTTATAGTTTGGGTGGCATGGTCCCCTGGGGACCATGTGTTTTTCCCGGTTCCAGCGTGGGTGCAAGCACCCACCCAAGCACCCACCCTACTTTTCCCGCAGCATCTGGGACAGTCTCAGCATGATACCGTGAATCTGTCGCAGCAGTGGCTCCAATTCCAGCGGCTTTACGACCACGCTGTACGCCGCCAGTTGCAAGGCGTTTTCCATCCATTGCCGGTCGGTATGGGCGGTAACGATCACCACCGGCAGCAACTGGTCCAGGCGTCGGATCATCCGCAGCATGGGCAGGACTTCCAGGTCCCACGGGCTTTCGTCGTCCAGCACAGCCGCGTCGGCCTGACCGGCCCGGACAACTTCCAGCAGTTCGTGGTCGCTGCGGACACGGCGGGCGTGGAGCAACTGCGGCCCCACGATCTGCCTCAATGCCGGCAGCCAGCTCTCAGCCTCGCCGGTTACCACCAGCTCCAACGGCTTCTGCTCTGCGTTTGGCGCCCAAACCATTGCATTACTTCCAGTTAGCAGTCAATTTTCACCCCCGCGAACGCCGCGGCGACACACTCTCTGCGCCAAACATGGATGCAACCCCGGTGCCAACAATGCTAACTGTCCGCAACAAAAAGACTTATCGCTATTTGAGCGATTCGCGACACCCCCAGTTTTCTGCCGTTTATGCCCCAAAACCTGTCAATATCTGCACTTCTGGCAGGCAAAATGACAGTTTTCCCGTGTGCTGGGTGGCATGGCTTGCTTGCAAGCCATGTGTTTTTCGGTTTCCGTGTGGGCCGGGAACACCCTACGCGTGGTGGCCTTCCCAGGCCACCACGTCACAGCTTACGAATCCGTACCGTGGATTTTATCATCGAGGAAGGCTTCGACTTTGTCGATGCCGATTCGTTCCTGCTGGAGCGTGTCGCGAT
>JAIORC010000038.1 GCA_021108335.1 Phycisphaerae bacterium | reverse complement strand
GGTGGCATGGTCAGCGGCGAAGCCGATGGCCATGAAAGATAGATACACGACGGCTAAGAGCACACCTCCAGCGCGGCGGCCTTCCCAGGCCGCCGCGAACACGGATCCAAAATATGGGCAAAGCGCGGTGGCCTGGGAAGGCCACCGCGCTGGAGGTATGCCCACGACTTGTGTTACCAACTACGGAGGCTTGCATCCTTGTCGGGGGGTCTTTACCATTTGCGTATGGCTGGAATCGACCGTACAAATTCACCGACACTTCCGACGGCTGTTCCCGTTGTCGGGGCGGTACTGGTCGGTGGGGCGTTTTTCTACTTTTTCAGCGGGCCGACCGCCTGGCTGCCGGCAATGTTTGTCGCCTTTCGGGAACTGGCCTCGATTGTGATGCTGGCGGTGGCGGCTGGCGGATACGGTTTTCTGCTGGTCGGCCGACTTCGACTAGCCGACGTGTCGCCGGGTTTCCGGGCGGTCAGCGCGGCGGCGGTGGGGCTGTGGATGTTATCGACGGCGATGCTGCTGATCGGCACGTTTTCGGCGGGCTTGTGCTGCTGGTGGTTGTTCTGGGTGATTATTATCGTTGGCGTGCTGCTGGCGGGGTTTTTCGGGCGGAGGCACGTCCTCGATTTTACGTTGCCGCGGCGGGTTGGTAGCAGTACGCTGCTGTGGATCGTGCTCGGTGCCTGCGCGGGAATCTGGCTGGCTGGGGCGTGCAGGCCTCCGGGATTCATCGGCATGACGGATGCCTACGACGTGCTGGAATATCACCTCCAACTGCCGCGGGAATTCTACAACGCCGGGCGGATAACCCAATTGCCGCACAATGTTTACAGCTATTACCCGCTGGGCGTGGAGATGCTGATGCTGCTTGGGATGGCTATTCTCGGCGGGGCGTATGAGGGGATGTACCTGGCGAAGATGATTCACGGGTTGTTCGGCGTGTTGACGGTGGCTGCGTTGTTGACCGGCTGGGGCGGGCCGAAGAAATCGACCGGCCTGGTTGCCGCCTGCCTGATAGCCTCCACCGCGGCGGTACTGTATTTAAGCTGGCTGGCGATGGTGGAGCTGGCGATGATCTGCTACCTGACGCTGGCGGTGCTCTGGCTGCGGGTCTGGCTGGCGAAACCCGGCGGCGGGTTGGCGGTGTGCATCGGCTTGATGCTTGGGGCGTCCTGCTGCGTGAAATATCTGTCGGTGGGATTCATCGTCGGGCCTGTGTTGGCGGTCTGCCTGGCGGCGGCACTGGTCAATCGCAGGCGTCTGTGGCAGCTTGCGGTCATGGCTGGGCTTGTCGGGCTGGTGTTCTGCCCATGGCTGATTCGCAACACCGTCTACACGCGTAATCCCGTATTTCCGCTGGCGACGAGCGTTTTCGGCGGTGGACACTGGCCTGAGGAAAACCAGCGACGCTGGCGGGACGGGCATGGCTCGGAATACAAACCACCCGTGCCCACGCCGCCGGGCTGGCAGGGGCCCAAACGCCTGTCGAAGCTGGAATTGTTCGAAAGGAATTTTTTGACCAATGACCGCTTCGGCCTGGTGGCGATGCTGCTGGCGGCAGCGGCGGTTTTGTCGATGCTGATTTGGCGGGAAGGGTTTAAAACCCGTCCGTGGGAGTGGGCGATGTTGGCGATACTGGCGGCGCAGCTTGCCGTCTGGATTGCTTTTACCCACGGCATGCCGTGGCGGTTCATGGCTGTGGGCGTTGTACCCATTACCTTGCTGGCGGCAGGGGGATTGCGACGGCTTGCCGATGCGAAATTCAATATTCCGACAGGGCGGGCCGATGCGTCTGCGCGGTTGACTACAACCCGGCCGCCGGGGCGGAATCTCGCCGGGGTATTGCTGGCGGCTGCGTTGCTGGTGAATCTCGTTTCCGCTCTGACGATTTATCTGGAGGCGGCTGGAAAAAAGTACGACGTTCCGCCATTCGAAGGCGGGGATATTGCGAAAAGCCTCCAGTACAAACGCATCGCCGATCTGCCGGAAGGCTCGCGGGTGCTGCTGCTGGGGGATGCGACGGGATTCTTTTTCCCCGCCAACACCATCTATGCCACGACGTTCGACAGGCATTTGCTGGAGGATATCGCCGCCGCGCCGGATGCGACTATGCTTGACAAGCTGCGGGAAAGGGGCGTTACACATATCCTGGTAAACTGGCATGAGATATGGCGGCTGGCTGGGGGGTATGGTTTCCCGGGCTGCCTCAGCGGCGAGTTGCTCGGGCACGCCCAGGCAGGCAGGCAGCCGACGCTTGAAGTGCTCGAATGCCTGAAGAAGGCCGGCATGGAAGCCCTTTGTTTTTTTCCGACTGTCCCGGATGCCCCGCGCGACGACGTTACCAGTTGGCAGCCTTACAAACCGCCGCGCAATTGGCCGACATGGACGCTTTACGCATTGCCTAATGACCAAAATGACTAATGACCAATGTCTAATGTCTAAAAAATCCGGTGCCGTGACGGGAGCGCAGCTCCAGCGCGGAAGTTGGGTGGCATGGCGACACCGCAGGGGTCGCCATGATTGGCCCAGAAAAAAATGTCGGGTGGTATGGTCAGCGGCGAAGCCGATGGCCATGAAAGATAGACATACGATGGCTTGCATGGTTGAGACCCTGAAAGGATGTAGAAATGAGAAACTTCGTGAGATTGCGAACAGTATGTAGTGTTAGCCTGATTGTGATGCTTGGTGTGAGTGTATGGGCCATTGTGGCCTACGGACAAGATACCACGAAACCAAAGGAAACGCCACCAGGGACGCCGATCGCGCCGATTCCACAGATGTCCTCTGAGGAGAGAGAACGAATATATACAGTCCGCGTTCTAGACGTTAAGGACGCATGGAAGTGTCCGATAGCAAGCAAAAAAAAATTGGAATGGCCGTCACAGGATAAAATGACAGACGCCCTGTACAGTGATAGAAGTGCTAAGCAACAGTCCGTAATAAAATGGGCTCGAAATTTCGTGAAGTGGCCGGACAACACCGAGGTTAAAACGCTGGTCGAAAAAGGCGAAGAAAATGCCTATATTGTTCTTAAGCCAGCCATGAACAATTGCCACATTCGCCTTTGGCGCAAATCTCATGATAAAACAAGGCGATACCCTCATCGGATCGATCTGCTTGTAGAGGAGCCTCTAACGGATACTACGCTTGAGTCTGTTGTGGGTGAAATAGCCTCTCTGAAGCTCGCTGATAAAGCTGATGTGAAAAATCTTCCGAAGATAATGAAATTTCTAAAGAAGCTTCCCTTGCAGGAGCGACTTGCGGCCTTGCCTTGGGTCGTTAGAGGATTTTCCATGAGGCGTGATTGTCGCCTTGTACAGATCGAGTTGAAAGCCGGTGGGCCACGACGTCCCTTGCTAATGAACTTATCCGTAGGCCCCAAGGGCCTGCAGGCTAGCATCCAGGGTAGAAAGATGGAAGATCCCTCCCACCTGTTTAAGACAAAAGGTGCTTCCGGGCCTTACGATCCCATGAGGGACGGGCCCGGAGCTCCGGGGCAAACGGGACCAAACTGGCGGCGGCGAATGCCGAAGTAGATTACAAACCTGTGCCGCCATTGCCGTCGCATAAAATTTTACTTTTCCGGTGATTCTCTAAAAAAGTCGCCTCCTTTTTCCGCCGATATATCTCAAGGCAGGGCCGGGGAATATACGAAACATACCTTAGCTTCAGATTTTACGGAGGGGCGGCGCAATGAAAGGTAAGTTCAATCAGAGCAAGGACTTCAAGACAGTTACCGCGACTATCGAAGTTTCGCCGGACGCCAGCGTCGCCGTTGCCGCCCAGATACTTTCCGTCCATCACATAGGCTGTCTGGTCGTCTCCAATAATCTCGGCAAGATGGTAGGCGTTCTCTCCGAGCGGGATATCGTCCGAGCGGTTGTCGCGAAAAACTGGAACCCCGCCGAGGTTCGGGTGCGGGATATCATGACCAGCAATGTTATCGGTTGCAGGCCTGGCACTTCGATGGAGCAGGCCATTGGCTTGATGACCAAAAACCACATACGCCATCTGCCGGTGGTCGAAGGCGGCAAGGCCGTCGGCATGATTTCCATTCGCGACGTGATGGTTCACCAACTCGCAAGTGCCCAGGCGGAAATCGCCCGGCAACGCACCGTCCTGCATTCACTGGAGCAGGAACATCCGGGCATCACCGCCTTGGAACAGGACGACAGCGGACGAATCATGATCTGAGGCATCGCGGCCACAGGGGCTATCGCGTGGGTGCAAGCACCCACCCTACATGTCGCCGGGCTTGACTTATATCCCTCTGAATCGTACAAATTGTAGTCTAATTTCACCTATAGACTGGAGTTACTATGCCCGCGTACGATTTTACGGCGATTGAGAAAAAATGGCAGGATTATTGGGCCGCTAACGGCACGTTCAACCAGCCGAACCCCGGCGAGGCGGATTTTGTCGATCGGCCCAAGATGTATATCCTGGACATGTTCCCCTACCCGTCCGGGGCCGGGCTGCACGTGGGACACCCGGAGGGCTATACCGCCACCGATATCGTCGCGCGATACAAGCGGATGAAGGGCTATAACGTCCTGCACCCGATGGGCTACGATTCGTTTGGCCTGCCGGCTGAGCAGTACGCCGTCGAGCACGGCGTCCACCCGCGTGAAACCACCGAAAAGAACGTCGCCAACATCGAGCGGCAGATCAAGATGTTCGGCTTCAGTTACGACTGGTCCCGCCGGCTGGCTACTACCGACGTGGATTACTATCGCTGGACGCAGTGGATTTTCCTGCAACTGTTCAATAGCTGGTACGACCCCCTCGAAAAAACCGCAAAGCCTATCGACGAGCTGGTTCATCTGCTCGAGAGCGAGGAGTACATGGTCGATCTCACCGGCCAGGCTGTGCCGAATATCGTGCACGATCTGTCCGCGTTGACCGGCGACCCAATTGGGATGGCTAAGTGGTACGAGATACCCGCCGAGGAGCAGCGGCGGATTATCGACAGCCATCGCCTGGCGTACATGGCTGAGGTTCCCGTAAACTGGTGCCCGAAGTTGGGAACCGTCCTGAGCAACGAGGAAGTTACCAACGAGGGCAAATCCGATCGCGGCGATCATCCGGTATTCCGGCGGAACCTCAAGCAGTGGATGCTCCGCATTACCGCCTATGCCGACCGGCTGATGGACGATATCGAAACCGTGGATTGGCCCGAACCGATCAAGATAATGCAGCGAAACTGGATTGGCAAGTCTACCGGCGCGGAGGTTGATTTCCTAGTTGTTGGTGGCACAGGTTTGCAACCTGTGGCTGGTGCAGTAGAGGAGTCTGGTGGCACAGGTTTGCAACCTGTGGCTGGCACAGTAGGGGAGTCTGGTGGCACAGGTTTGCAACCTGTGGCTGGTGCAGTAGAGGAGTCTGGTGGCACAGGTTTGCAACCTGTGGCTGGCACAGTAGGGGAGTCTGGT
>JAIORC010000043.1 GCA_021108335.1 Phycisphaerae bacterium | reverse complement strand
CATCCTGCACCGCAGCGGTGGACACGCCGGCCGCAAGCCCGAGCATGGCTACGATCATTATTAGTGTTTTGTACATATTCATTTTGTTCTTCCTTCCTGGCCCAAGCGGGCCTGCCTACCTGTTATTTCTGGAGAACATCTCCAAAGATTCATTGCTTTCATCAACTACTCCCACTTTCCTGATTCTGTTACAGTTTTCTCACGGATGCCCTCTCATCCATATTCTTCGACATAAATCATAACTGCTGCTCCTTTCGCGAATCGTCTGATTATCAGGTCAAGTTCAAGGGATAATATGTGTCAGTTTTTCCGTCATTTTGGGTTTGGCTGTCGATTCTCGTTCGATCCATTTGGGCAAAAGAGTGATATATTCGAACTCGTGCGAAAAGCCGGTCATTTTTTGGAGTCGCTCGATGGCGACTTTGATCATGTCATCCACGGGTTGCGCCACTACGGTCAATGGTGGATTTTGAAAACTACTGGGGTAATCGTCGCCAAAGGCAACAACCGACATCTGTTCCGGCACGGCAACGCCACGATTGGCAGCTTCATGCAATAATCCCCAAGCGGCGGGATCGGACGTACAAACCACGGCTGTGGGAGCCGGAGAAAGATCAAACACCTGCCCTGCGTGTTGACAAGCACGCTCGAAGGGGTTTCCGTAGGGCTCGGTGTGAGCATCAACGATTCCTTCTCCACACAGATCGACCCCGTACTCCGCTGCCGCCTGACAGAATCCTTCCAATCGGCTCCGTATAGAGACTGTCTCGAAAAGATCAGGTTCGGCATTAAAAAGAAGGATACGCTTATGTCCCATCGAGACGAGTTTCTTCACCGCCAATTTCATGCCGGCGACATTATCAACACTAACGGCTAGTTGCGGCCTTCCCGGCAGGAAAAGGTCTACGGCGACCGTAGGCGTGTCTTTGGCTTCCAGTAGATCGAGGAGTTGGCCCAGTAAAATCTTGGGCTGAGATACCAGAAGCACGCGATCATCCGAACCAATTCGGCTGACCTCTTCCGAGAGATTTGTTTGAAAATCAGTGAATACATGATGGTAACTCCACTCCTGCTGGCTGGCATAGATGGAAGCGGCTTGCATCACGTGGGCACTGAAACCTCCTTTAACATTCGGCAGAAAAAGTACCAATTTGCCAACATTCCTCTTCACTTTTCTGACAAAACTGCCCCGTCCAGCCCTTCGAGTAAGAAGGCCCTCATGAGTCAAGTCCCGCATGATCCGCTGGATAGTACTCCGAGAGACATCCAGATTGCTGGATAAGTCCTGCTCAGTATAGAATCTTTGACCATCCTCAAACTCGTCTCGAATCATTTGTCGCAGCCGGTGAGCCAATTGAGCCGAAATCGGGGTGGAACTGCTTCGATCCAACAAGATATTCGCCTGCTTACAACTGGTAAGGGGCTTTTTGCTATTTGATAGATTGATTGTTTGATTACTCATATACGCCATTGTACCTCACCTCTCAGAAATGTCAAAGGAATTTCTGGGAAAAAGTAACCGGAGATGATGTTTCTGTCTGTAAAAGGCCTCTAAAAACTGCTTTCGTCGCGAGAACGAGCAAATTTGAAAATTTTGTGCGCGTAAGGTGGAGGGGCAAAATCGCCGCAGGCATAGCCATAGCTAGGTCGAGGACGAGACAACGAAGCCCAGGGCAATTGCAGCCGTTCGTAGCAGAAATGATTTTTTTAGGTTCCCTTAAGTTGTCCCTACCAAACACCCCGCCGAAGCCAGCACTCCGAAATCATCGCCGGCCAGGTACGCCGTCAACATGATAACAACTTCTATATCGCCGTAATTTTGACCGATTTTGTTTTCTGCCTACTCTTGTCTTCCCGAGGCTGGGCAGTTCAACAGGCAGTTTTCAACGATACACGGAATCTGTTTCTGTATGGGGTCCATCTTTTTCATTGCATCGACGATAGCCTCCGAGGTTATTTTTTCCGGCGGCATGATGTTATGCTGACAGCCCATGTATTTCGGCCCGGCATCGGCGATAAATCCGTATTTTTTCGACCAATCGCATCGCAGCCTGTCCACCTTCGCCTGTTCCCATGTCTTGCCGGCCAGGCTTATGGACACGCCTTCTCTGGAGACTGCCTTTACGGGACAGGCATCCACGCACCGGAAACATTTCTCGCACAAGGGCTTTCCGTCATATAGAGGTGTCGGCTCCAACGGCACATCGGTAACTATCGCGACAAACCGCTGCCTCAGGCCGAACTCCGGCGTAATGACACAGCCGGACCAACCCATCTGCCCCAGCCCCGCGAGCACGGCGGCGTAGCGGCTCGACCAGCAATCGGTACGTTGACCGAAGGTGTGGGCCGCTTTCGAAGCGGTCTTGCACAAGTCCTCAACCGGAACCGCCTTATGGTCCTGGCGACTCAACATCTTCGCAACAGTAATGGCTGCCTCAACACCAACATTGGAAGCACACTCGTGGACATACATGGAGTATGGCCCGACCGCTTCGGCCGGTGCTTTTTCCGCCCGGTCGATTATTCCGGCCGGATAAGATACGCCTATCACGATAACCGATTTTGCATCCGGCAGATAATCCCTGGGGTCTTTCAGGACTTCGTCTTCCTGGACAATCTCGGGTATGACCGCGTGCCCGCCCATGTTTCGATTCTTATCAATAACACTGAGGCCCAGTTCCTGTTCATTGTAGAGTTTCCGCAATTCCGTCTTTATTCCCTCGAACCTCTCAATGGGGGCGATTCCCACCAGATCCGCACCGTTCTGCAAAGCCAATGCCTTAACACAATCGGTAAGTTGCCTTCTACTTGTCTGCGGCTTGACCGGGGGGGTTGAAACATCGACCTTTTTCCCGGCAGTCGGGGCAAGCTCGGCGGCAGTAATAACACCAGCTTCAAAGATTTGCCTGGTGCCGTATTCGGCAGTGGTTATCTCTCCTGTTTTTTCGTCCAGTTCACCCACACCTGCCGCCGCGATTGCATAGTTATCCGCAAGTGTAGTAAAAGACACCGTAGGGAATCCTCTCTCCTCCATGTGCCGCAGGATTTCGACCCTCGCGTCCATCTGTTTCCTGTGGAAAGCATTCGATAAGACAAAATCGAATTCGCCATCGCATCCTTTGGGATAACTTGTACCCAGCACTATCACCGATTTTGCCTCAGGCAGGAAATTCTTCGGATCGGCGCTGACCGGCGACCATTTCGGATCGTAGGGCTTCTGCCCGAACATACGCATAAGTTCCGGCTTGGCTTCGAGGCGTGAAAGTTCCTCTGCCGAGGCAATTCCGAATAAGTCCAAACCGTGCTTAAAGGCGATATCCCTTATCTCTTCGGCGAGGACTTTTTCAGCCTGGTTGATTTTCTCTCCCGTTTTTTCATCCACAATTTTTCTGGGCATCCAGAAACTCTTCCGGGTCGGAGTCTTACGCAGATCGCTGGATTGGCGGAGATATGGCGGCAAGCAATATCGCCAGCATGGCTCGCAGGCCGAGCCCCATCCTTCCCGGTTTTCCGCCAGGAGCGGAACAATTGACTCTTCGTTGATCTTTTCCGGCACGTTGATATCGTAGTTCAACTGGAATCTTTCCGCCCAGGCGCATCGCCACTTGTTCGTATTGGCGTACTTAAAGGTTTTGCCGCCCATATCGACTTCGCACATGCCGTCCACTTCCTTCTTCAGGCCCTGCGCGGGAGTGCAGTGTTTCACGCACTCCATGCACTTATCACACAGTTCCGGGCCATCGTACATGGGGTCCGGCTCCAGCAGGGCCTCCGTGATGACCGTAACCATTCTCACCCTGTTGCCGTACTCCGGCGACATGAACATTCCGTTATAACCGATTACGCCGAGTCCGGCAGCCGTGGCGGCGTGGATATGAGAGATGTCGGGAGTAAAGGAGTTCTCCAGTTCCTTGAACGGGCGGTATCTCCATATAGCCGTCTGAGGAGTGGGAATACTCTTGTATCCCTCCTTCTCCAGAAGCTTGGCCAGAGCAAATCCTGTTCGCATCAGGATGGCATTAACGTGGGAAGCGGCAATACTGGTTCCCCAATAGTGCGGAACCGGCTCGCCTCCCAGTTCGAGGGAGGCATCGGGGATGTGAATGCCGGCTACAACCACCGACTTCGCCGTGGGCAGATGGCCCTGCGGGCTTAACCTTGGAGGGGCATCCGTGAATCTTTCCATCGGTGCGATTCCAACTAAATCAGCGCCCATTTTTCTGGCAAGACATTTCACTTCTTGTGCGTTTAACATGGTTTTTCCTCTTCTTACTTAGGTATTGTGTTAATTGCTTGCGCAATTTCGTGTGCGTATCGATTCAAAATCGCTATGCGCTCGGAGATGGAAATTTCTTCCGTTTGCAGATAGTAGCTCGGGAAAGACTGCGACAAGCCGGCGATCAACTCTCCCTGGCTGTCCAGCACGCCGACACCCAACACGGCAACGCCCTTGTCGCCTTCATTCTTGCAAAGGGCGTATCGCTGCCGGCGTGTCGTTTCGATTTCTTCCCGAAGCAGGTCCCAGTCAGTTATTGTCCCAGGCGTATAGCGATGCAGCGGCCCCCTGCTTTTCAACTGCTCGAACAAATCCTCGCCGCCATAAGCAAGCATGATTTTCCCTACAGCGGTGCAATGCAACTGGTCCACCCACGACTGGTTTTGAGAAATGATGACTGCACCCGTGCCCTCGGTCTGCGCGACGCACAGCAGTTTTCCGTCGGTATTGACGCCTAGGAAAGCGTTGTCCTCCGTTTCCTGGCTGAGGCGTTGCATAATCGGCAGAGCAACCTGCCGCAATGTTGCCCAGCGGTCGCTCTCCACACCAAAGCGACACCACTCCGCCCCCAGGAAATACTTCCCGTGTTCGTCCTGGCCGAGATAGTTCCGCTTGTAAAGGGTGCGAATTAAATTGTTGGCTGTGTTCGCATTGAGCTTCAGCCCAGCCGCAATCTCGCTGGATCGCAACGCCCGGCCTTCTTCACGCACCAATTCAAGAATATCAAACGCACGTTCCACTGATTGAATAAGCGGCTTTTTTTGATCCGTTCGCGTCATCCTGACCATCCATTTCTACCCATAATATGGGTTGCAGTACAATAATATAGTATATTATCAGTTACGGGGAAAATGTCAAGCGATAATTACAGGGAAAAAGCCAATTTCTTTTCGATTTGGTGTTGGAAAAGGTTGTCCCTGCCGAAAACTCCATATGGGACGGCTGTATCCCTTTCACTTCTACACGAACGCCTTGCCGGCACTGACGACGGTGGCTAATTCGTTTAGGTCGGCGTGGATGGGTGCATGGCGTTTTGACAGTCTATCGGCAGAAAGGATTTGCCATGAGAAAGCCAACCATGCAAACCATCGCCGCCGGTAAACTTTCGTGTGATATGGTACTATAAAATCCGCTCAACCGTTGTCGGCGACGACAGCAATAAGAATCACCAGCCGCCGGGGGCTTTGGATTTCTCTTTATCCTTTTTCCACTT
>JAIORC010000231.1 GCA_021108335.1 Phycisphaerae bacterium | reverse complement strand
GCATACGAATAAATCGGTCTCAATTGAATAAGGTTGTTCAAGAAAGCTGGATGAAGTTGCACCGGGTAGAGTTATCAGAGCTTTCTGTCTGTGAGTTTCCTACAATGAAGTGGTGGCATTTATCTCCTCTCCAGACAGGGGATGAGGCATTCGAGCTGACACTGGAACATCCGGAGCGTTCGTATTCCGGTTATATTAGTGTTCATGTTCGACAAATCGATGCCACTTATGTTGATTTATATATTGTGCGTAGCTCAGACACAGAATATTACAAACCTATTATTGTCGAAATCGAGAATAGAAGCCGAAGTGTAGAGACATGGATTCCTTCGCAGACGCACACGTCTGAAATAAAAAAGGGAAACTTTGCGGAATAGCGGGGTGCCGTGGCGGGAGCGAAGCGACAGCCGCGATGTTTGTAACCCCCATGGGGCAGGCCTGTGCAAATTCCCACGATATCGGGTGGCATGGAAATCCCGCGTTTTTTGCGGGATAGCCATGAAAGATCGATTCACAATTTCTGCGCCATCCCTTTCTCAAAACCACTCAACAGACCATCTGCCGTCGTGTATCTATCTTTCATGGCCATCGGCTTCGCCGCTGACCATGCCACCCGACATTTTTTCTGGGCCACTCCTCATGGCGACCCCTGCGGTGTCGCCATGCCACCCAAACATCCATTCGCCATCGCGTATCTATCTTTCGTGGCTGTCGCTTCGCTCCCGCCACGGCACCCATGCGTTTTCTTACCGCATGCTTCTGCAAGCAGAAGCATGACACCCAACAATTTGAATGGGAGTCGCCAAGTGGTTTTTCTTCGAGTTGGTTTTGCAATTCGCCGCTCGGGCTGTACAATTCAGCCTGCCTGATCGCAGATGGCGACGGCTGAAGCAGACAAATAGTACATGGTGGACATTATGAATCAGGAAATTCAAAAAATTACCGGTAAGGCGTTTGTGCTTGGCGACAATATCGACACGGACCAGATTATCCCGGCGGAGTTTCTCAGCTACAATCCCTCGGTAGCCGACGAGCGGAAGTTTTTCGGCAGATACGCGATGAGCGGTGTGCCGGAGGCCCAGAGCGGCCTGCCCGGCGGCAACGTGAAATTCACGCCGGAAGACCTGTTCACCACGGATTTCGCGGTTATTATCGCCGGCAGGAATTTCGGGTGCGGCTCGTCGCGCGAGCACGCGCCGCTGGCCATCGCCGAAGCCGGCTGCCGGTTTATCATCGCCGAAGATTACGCCCGCATTTTCTATCGCAACTGTATCAACGGTGGTTACTGCGCCCCGCTGACTTCCGAGCAACGGCTGGTTGAAGCCATCGCCACCGGCGACGAAGTGGAGCTGGACATCCAGGCCGGCGTGTTGAAGCACGTCGCCAGCGGCAAGGAGTATAAACTAGTCCCCCTCGGCGATGCTGCCGATATCCTCGACGCCGGCGGAATTTTCGATTACGCCCGCCAATCCGGCCTGCTGAAGTAATTTCCCTGCCGACAGGTAACACAAGTTTGTCACCTGTGCTGTTTGGGAATTATCGGGAGGCAAGGCACAGGTTGCAAACCTGTGCCACCACCACTTACAGCCAGGTGCAGCGGAGTGTCCATGAAAGACGTGAAGAAAATCGCAATTCGTGACATCTCCGGCGGAGCGGTGATTTCCGTGAAGGTTGTGCCCGGCAGTTCGCGCGACAAAATCGCCGGCGTTCTCGGCGACGCGCTGAAGATAACCACCTCCGCAGCCCCGGAAAAAGGTAAAGCTAACGCCGCCATCACCAGAATCCTTGCCAAGGCCCTCGGCATAGAGCAGCGGGCGGTGAGCCTCCACTCCGGCCCAACCAATCCGCGAAAAGAATTCCTCATCGAAGGCATGACAGCCGGGGAAATCCGACGGCGTTTGTGTGGTTAGCGCGTAGGTTATGCAACTCGTTGCATAACAACTTTTCGGCACATCTTCTCGCAGTTATGTAGGGTAGGTGCTCCCGCCCACGCGATCCATCCCCCAGGGGCCACCCAATGCTTTTTTTCTGGGCCATGCCACCCACGACCGTAGGGTGGGTGCTTGCACCCACGTGGTTTTCGCACGAGTCTCAATTCCGTTGTTTCTGCCTGGTTCGCCGCGTGGGTGAACCTGCCTTCGGCAGAACCACCTACCCTACATGTCACCCAATGCGTTATTTTTAGACATTAGACATTATGGGTGCTCCCGCCCACGCGGTGTGTTTACCCTATTGTCTCGTCGCGGCGGGTTTTTGCTTTGGCGAAGAATCGTTCGATGGCGGCGGCGTTGTCGGCGTCGAGCAGGTTGCGGAGGCGGGTCATGTCGCGCTGGAATTTATCCATTGTCGCGAGTATCGCCTTGCGGTTCGTCGCCATGATGTCCCGCCACATTTCCGGGTCGCCGGAGGCCAACCGCGTCGTGGATTGTAAGCCGGTGGAGGAAATCGCCAGGTCGTCGTCGGCAGGTTGGAGCATCAGCAGGCAGGCCAGCAGGTGCGGCAGATGGCTGACGCGGGCGGCGGCCCGGTCGTGGACAGCCGGCGTCATTCGCAACGTTCGCATGCCCAGTGACGCCCAGAATTCCTCGACGCGCTTGGCCTTGGCGGGCGGGGTGTGCTTCGTGGGGGTGATAATGCACGGCGCGCCGGCCAGCAGATCGGTAGCTGCGAACGCTGGGCCTTTGTTTTCGTTGCCGGCCATCGGATGACTGCCGACAAAAGCTCCGCCGCAGCCGAGAACCCGCTCGGCTATCCGCACAACCTCAGCCTTGGTCGAGCCGACATCCGTTACGATAGCTCCGCGCTTCAGGCAGGGCTGAATCTGCCGGAGAATCGCTTCGAACGCGCCCACGGGCGTGGCGAGAATCACCAGGTCGCTCCGGTTAACTGCCTCGGCAGGGTCGAGATGGACGGTATGCACGCAGCCTTTGCGTTTTGCGGCGTTCAGGCTGGCGCGACGTCGGCCTACTCCGGCGACTTCCACGCCGGGAAATGCCCGCCGCACCGCCAGGCCCACCGAGCCGCCAAGCAACCCCGTGCCAATTATCGTTACGTGCTTTAACGTCTTTGCGTTTTTTGTCTTTCGCTTCGCCATACGTCGCAAGAATATTCCATCACGCCCGACTTGGCAAGACCCGACCCGGTTAAAAAGCAATTTCGACTTGCTAAAATCGCCCTTTTGAGGCAAAATGTCCCGCTGGCAATGTCCAGGGACCCACAACGGTTCTATCAGAGGCAGCGGGCCGAATCGCCCGCACGGATCATTGACGCAGGACGCGGCGAAAAATCGCCCGCCGAAAGAATTAGATCAAAATGGCCGAACCGAACACAAATGAATTGGATGGCGGTATTGCGCTGCCGTTTGAAAAATCCATCGCCCACTTCCCGAAGCAGATTGCCGATCTGGAAGCCGAACAGATCAAGACCGGCCGGGACTTCGCCGCCGAAATCCGCCAGCTTCGCGCCCAGTACGTCTCCATGCTTCGTAAAACGTACCAATCGCTGAACCCGTGGGAAACCGTGCAGGTCGCCCGCCACCCCCGCAGGCCCCTGGCGAAGGATTACATCGATACGATCGTCAAGAATTTCGTCGAGCTGCACGGCGACCGCTGCTTCGGCGACGACAAGGCGATTATCGGCGGCCTGGGCAGGATCGGCACGGAGAAGATCATGCTGCTGGCCCAGCACAAGGGGCGGGACACCAAGGAAAAAATCATCCAGAATTTCGGGATGGCCCAGCCGGAAGGCTATCGCAAAGCCCTGCGGCTGATGAAGTTGGCGGAAAAGTATCAACTGCCTATCGTTACGCTCATCGACACGCCGGGCGCGTATCCGGGCCTCGGCTCCGAAGAGCGCGGCGTCGCCGAAGCCATCGCGGTGAACCTGCGGGAAATGAGCCGCCTCCGCGTACCGATTGTCTGCATCGTCATCGGCGAGGGCGGCAGCGGCGGGGCGTTGGGCATCGCCGTCGGCGACAAAATCGCCGTCATGGAATACGCCTACTACTCGGTCATCAGCCCGGAAGGCTGCGCGAGCATCCTCTGGCGGACAGCCGAAAAAGCCCCCGAAGCCGCCGAAGCCCTCCAGTTGACCGGCGCCAGCCTTCAGGAACTCGGCATCATCGACGACGTCATCCCCGAACCGCTCGGAGCAGCCCACCGCAACCCCGCCGAGGCAGCCCACAACCTCGAACAGTACATCGTCAAAACCCTCCGCACGCTCAAACGATTCAAAGCCGACAATCTTGTCAACCAGCGATATGAATCCTGGCGGGCAAAAGGCAAATTCCTGGAACGGGAACCGAAGTAAGCCGACCAGCCGGTAACGCAATTCCCGTAATGCCGGGTGCCGTGGCGGGAGCGAAGCGACAGCCACGATGTTTGGAACCTCTTACGAAAAACACATGGCCCCCAAGGGACCATGCCGCCCACCTTTCCGTAATTCCTATCAGTCTTCCAGCGAAACCAGGTTTGTCCGAATAGCGTACCTGGTCAGCTCAGCCAGGTTGTTCCGGTCGAGCTTCTGCATAATGTTTCGCCGGTGAGACTCTATGGTTTTTGCACTGAGGTGGAGCATCTGGGCAGCCTGTTTGGTTGTTTTGCCCTCGGCGAGCAGTTGAAGCACCTGCCGCTCGCGGGATGTCAGCGGATCGGCTTCTCCGTCCGACGCGGCGGGGTAGATGGAATCGGCAACGAATTGCCCGGCGACATGGGGACAAATAAAGGTATTGCCTCGCATCACTTCGCGGATAGCTCGGTGTAAATCTTCCGGGTTGCAACTTTTGAGAAGGCATCCCGACGCGCCCGCCTCGAACATTTTTTTGCCGAGATGCCGCTCGGCAGGCATGGCCAGGGCGATGACCCTGGTTTTAGGATAGTTCCGGCGGATTTGACGACAGAGATCTATGCCGTTAAGGCCCGGCAGGAAAATCGGCAGAATCGCCAGTTCCGGGTTAAGCAGGCCCACAAGGCGTAAAGCATCCTGCCCGTCGACAGCCTCGCCCACAACGCTCAGCCCTGATTGGTCTTCCAGAACCAGACGCAAGCCCCGCCGAATTAACGCATATTCCTCAACTAAAAGAATCTTCGTCTCACACATTACACCACACTCCACAATACTCTGAAAACCAACAATACTCTCCGTTTGTCCAAAGATTCTACCACCGCTTAAGTAAATAGCAAGCCCAGCTTGAAAAAATTTACCTCCCGTCTATTGCGGAAACGGCAATGGAACGTGGCGGCGGGTGTGGGGACACGGCGTACTGTTTACGCAGCGGCCGGGGATGGCCGCAGCGCGATATATTCAATCCGTTTTGCGACGTGGGTGTTATTGCAGCATCGTGGCTGTCGCTAACGCTCCCGCTACGATGTTCACTTCTTAACCTCGGCGACGATGTCGTCTTTGTCTCCGTCTTCTTCCCGATTGTCCACCCCGCCGTCGTCGCGCTGGTTTATCCCTACGCTGTACAAGATATACCCCTGTTTTGTCGGCTGATAGATAAGCGGATTCTCGCTGAAGCAGTCCGCGGGAACCACCGGCAGATATTTCGGAACCAACTCCCCCAACCCAGCCGGCCAATGGCCCTTCTC
>JAIORC010000393.1 GCA_021108335.1 Phycisphaerae bacterium | reverse complement strand
CCCGGTCCAGTTCCAGAAAATCCAACGCGACTTGTAATTTAGTTTCATTCATACCGATATGCTACCGCGGCTGGAAGGCGTTGGCAAGCGGCACAAACGGGAAAAACAGGAACGGAAAAACAGGAACCGGGAACCAGGAACCGGGTAAAACAGGAACCAGGGAAAGTCGGGTGCCCCCCAAGGGGTTTGTTACGAACTCCATCATGGTTGGCTGCCGCGAAGCGACCGTTTTGGGTAGGCCGGGTCTTGACCCGGCGATTGCATGGCACATGCAACAAGTTCGTCCAAGTCGGGTCAGTCGGCTGCCATGGCGAAAAACACGTTTTCCCAAGGACGTGTTAGAGAAGGTTCCCATAAAAGAAGCGTGTTATCGGAGGGGATTTCCATATAAGAAGGCCGTCAGCCTTCTTATCGCCGGGTCAAGACCCGGCCTACAAAAACAGCTTTTACTCACCTCGGAAAAACACATATACTCCAGGGCGAACCGGAAGTATTAGAGCGTCCCACCCTGTTTCCGGAACGTACGTTGTTTGAGAACCAATATAAATTCCCCAGGGATCATTGAATCCCATACCCCAACTTAATGTAACTTGCTCTTCTGAACAATAAACACGAGCAGGAGATAACTTCTCGATAAAATCAGGCCATTCTGAGCGGGATATAAACTTTACACTAAGCCCTTCATCCTTAAGGGGTCTAGGAATTTCCTTATGCCAGGTTCTGATCGCCTCAACGTCAACCTTTGGCATAATTCCGTCGCGGAAGCCTTCGCAATAAAGTTCTGCTCCTGTGGCAGGAATGGACAAGCGTAGTATCACACAACAGACTATAGTAAAAACACAAAGGGATATTCTGGCGATTCTCATTTTCAGATGCTGTTTCTTCACCGTTCGCCAAATTACGGCAATGGGGCCAACTACTAAAGCGGCCAACCAAAAAAATGCCCCCCCAGCCAATGGGCCCGCATTGGCAAAACCAGTCAAATAGAGAAATATTTTTGAAAAAAGGACAATAAAAGCAAAGCAAAACAGTAAATCCCAGACTATAGACAAGGGTTTGTTAATCATATTTTTATCACCTGTTTTTCCTTATCCGGATGCCGTGTTTCCGCAGGCCGGTCTGCAAAACTTTCGTAACGCGATATTATTTGGAGTATCCAATTTCGATTGCAAAACTCTCGATAATCTTGCTTGTGCCTGAAGGGTCTGTTCCTTTGATCCATTTTACCGCAATTATTTCTTCATACTCGCCTTCACGCAATTTCAATTCAGAGGGACCGAACGATATAACCGTGGTCCGGTTAACCCCAGGCTTGGCTTCTGGAATGTGAAAAATACGCTTTGTTGTGGTGTGCCCGTCGTCGTTCAGATAGACAGCGCACATTCCTTCTACATCTTCAACGAGAACAATTCGGATGCTGCACTTCTTCCCTGGGTCAACCACCATCCAAGTCTGCGGCGCCTGTCCCAGCCGTCGGAAACGCAAGCAAACAGGTCGTGTATGCCCTTCAAGTTGTAATTCCACTACTTTGACACCTGCCGCTATAGTCTGGTACTCAACATCCGCTCGCTGCTGTTTGCTATCGCAGGATACCAACAACATGCTCGACAGAACCAAGAGTAGTATTATCCCTGACCTTCTGAAACCGCCGAACAACCAATTGTATGCGTAACATGCCATCGTATTCTCCTTGGCAATCCGTATTTAATTCGCTGGTATAATCGTCGCGCAGAAAATTTTGCTCGTTACTTTTTCTTTCGCACTTCTTCCTTTATTCGCTGGATGTGGCCGCGACCTAAAGCTTTTACTTCGCAGCCCAGTTCGAAATAGCGGGCTATGTCTTCGTCGGACAACATGCCGAAGCAGTCGATTACGGCGATGGGGCTGCCTGCCCATTTGACGACCTTTTCCGGCGTTAAATCCTTGTACTCTTTGTGCGGCACAGCCAGGATAATCGCCTCGATGCCCTTGGCGGCCTTGGGCAGATCCTGCTGGACGCGAAGATCGGCTAACCCTTCCTGGTTGCGGAAGAATCTCGCCCACGAATGGCCCGGTGCGGGATATGTGTCCTGCGATTCCAACTCGTACCAGTGCGGCACGTATGGGTCGTGGACGCGCATCTCCGCGCCCATTTCCGCCAGCTTGCGGACGACCATCTCGCTGCCGCTGTAACGCGTGTCGCCGACGTCCTGGCGATAGCTGGCCCCGCAGATCAACACGTCCGCCCCGGCGATGTATCGGCCCATGTTCCGCAGCGCGTCGCGGGTCAGTTCCGCCACGTGCAGGCCTCGCGTGTCGTTGATGTCGATCGCCGTGGTGCTCATGTGGAACACGTCGTCGCCGTCCTCGAAGCCGAGAATGTGCTTGTACGCCCAGTAGCCCAGCCCGCCGTCTTTCGGCAGGCAGTATCCGCCGATGCCCGGGCCGGGGAAAATCATGTTGCTGTGCGTCGGGCGCATCTTTATCGCCTTGATAACCTTGGTGAGATCCACGCCGTTACGCTCGGAAAAAACACTCCACTCGTTCATAAACGCCAGTATCGTCGCGCGATAGCTGTTCTCCACGATCTTGCAGGTCTCGCTCTCGATAGGCCGATCCATGACCGTCAGCGGGAACTGCTCGGTATTGAGCACCTCCTTGAGAAATTTCTCCACCCGCTTGCGAGCGCCGGCGTTACAGCCGCTGCATACACGCCAGAAATCGCGAATGCTGCTGACGTAATCCTTGCCGGGCATAACGCGTTCGAAGCTGTGGCTAAGCAGCGGCGTCGCCTTGAGGCCGCGTTTGGCGAAGGCTTTTTTCATAATCGGCCAGGCGACGAACTCGGTCGTGCCCGGGGCGACGGTGGTCTCGATAAGCGTCAGGCACTTCGGCGGAACCTTTTGGCCAATGGTACGCATGGTGGCCTCCAGAGCGGTCATCTCCGTCTCGCCGGTTCGCATGTCGCCCAGGTCGTGCTTGGTGTAATCGCACTGCACGTCCACAACCACAACGTCCGCCAGCGTGAGGCAATCGCTGTTAAACGTCGCGGTGAGCGTCTTCTTCTCCAGCACGCACCGCTCGATCATCGGATCGACCTCGGGGTCTTCAGCCTTTACGGGAGACTCGCCGCGATTCAGCAGCGGGATTTTCCAGTAGCTCCGCGTGCTGGGCCGCTGACAGCCGATTACGAATTTGCCCGACTTGCCCTTTTTGTCCGTCGTATCGGCAACAATCGCAGCCATCACAGCCCCGACGAATCCGACGCCCATCACGACGACGATCTCCTGATTGTTCTTGCGGGCCTTGGCGACCAGGCGTTTGAGCCGGGCCATCTCCGTGACGTAATCTTTCTGCGTGGGAATAGCAAACTTCTCACCGGAAGGGCTGACTGAATACTGCTTCATGACGCGTCTCCTTTTGATATTCGGGTATCGTGATATTGTGATATTTCCGGGGGGGCTCTTATTCCTCCGGCAGGCCTCGCTGTTGGCGGAGATTTTCTACTTTGTCGATCTGCCGTTGCAGAACGTTGCTGCGCGTGGTGCTGACGGTTTCAAATTGCTTAGCGGTCTGTTCGATCCGCTGGCCTAGCTTATCTATCTCGATATTGTAATTCGTCCATTGCTTGCCGAATTCCGAAAGGATCGTAATCACCTCGTCGGCGGTCTTCATTATGTTGGCATTTTCGGCGGCTTGGCGGATGACAGCCAGCATCGCGTAGAGCGTCATCGGGCTGGCCAGCACCACCTTTTTGCCCATCGCCTCGTCGATGAGGTCCGGCTCGGCTTCCAGCACCAGCGAGAAAATCTGCTCCGACGGAAGAAACACCAGCACGTATGACACCGTGCCGCCCTTGACGTCGATATACCCCCGGCCGGCCACCGCCCGCACATGCCCGCGAACGTCCCTGACCAACTGCTGTCGGCTGGCTGCGCGGTCGTCGTCGCTTTCGGCGTCGAGGTAGGCTTTGTAATTTTCCAGCGGGAACTTCACGTCCATGTTCACCTTGAGGTCGTTGGGCAGATAGAACGTAAAGTCGGGCCGGCCCGTTTCGGCATCGGCGGACGACTGCTTATTGTAGTTCACGCCCTCGGCCAGGCCGGCCAGGCGGAGGATGTCGTCAGCCATCCGCTCACCCCACGCACCGCGCCGCTGCGTGCTGGCCAGCATCTTGTGCAGCTCGCCAGTAGTCGTCGAAAGCAGCTTGACGGAATTGCTCAACTGCCCGAATTCCGTCTTCCGCTCCTTCTCGGTGGTGTTGAAATATTCGCCCAGCCGGCTAAGCCGGTCGTTGACGGCCTTGATCGACTGGTCGATGAGGGCCTTTTTACCCTCCAGGTGCGTCTCGGCGGATATAGTCAGCCGTTTCGAATTGGCGTCCAGCGCCTCCGACGCCATCGCGGCGAAAGCTTCGCGCATCTGCTGTTCCATGGCGGCAAGTTCGGCGGCGGCGGCCTTCTTCCGCATCGAAAACAACACCCACGCAAAACCAACGCCCAGCAACAGCCCCACAACCATTCCAATTGCAAATCCCATAAAGTCCATAGCGGAATTGTATTACCTGCCACGCCAATAAACAAGAACGGGGAACAACGGGAACAGCAAAAACGGGAACCAGGAACTGGGAACCGGGAAAAACAGAAAACGGGAATCAGTATTTCCCATGATTGGGTGGCATGGTCCCTTGGGGACCATGTGCTTTTCGCATACTCACCGGTTCCTGTTTTAACCCGTTTTCTGTAGGCCGGGTCTTGACCCGGCGATAAGAAGGCGACAGCCTTCTTACATGAAAATCCCTCCGATGATACATCTTTGGAAAAACGTGTTTTTCACCGCTGCTAATCCGAATTGGACGAACTTGTTGCATGTGCCATGCAATTGCCGGGTCAAGACCCGGCCTACAAAAAACTGTGGCTTCACGGTTTCCCACACGATTCCTCCCCCAGGGGGCCACCCAGCCATTAGACATTAACGGGCGATCCCGCCCATTGCACATTTCTATTTTGGTGCGTCGGTGGTGGTTTCTTCGCTGACTGTTCGGAGATAGGCTTCGAGCTTTTTCTGGTACTCGGGCGAGACTTTGCGGCTGCGTGTTTCCTGGAGCTGGCGATCCTGTTGGCTGCCGCGTGCGGAATCCTGCTGCGTGGGAGCCATGGCTGTGTCGGCGGTGCCTTTTTGCACGGTATCCGTACCGACCATCTCGACGGCGCCGGGGCGTACTTCCGCCGGGCCAGCGTCGTCGCGGCGGAGACGTTCGTACCGTTGCGAATATTCCTTCACGAAATTCCGGAATTGCGTCGCGGTCATCCCCATAGCCTTTAGCAGATCGGGCTTGATTTCGCCGTCGCGAATCTGCCGCCGTGCTTCGTGCAGCGCCCGGCCCAGCGAGGCTAACTTCGCCGCAGACGCGGCTGCCTGCGGCGGCAGGTCAACCTTACCGGTGTCAACCTTGCCACGCTCTTTCGGGGCGGCGCCTCCGGCAACATCGCCAGAATGCATTCCCGTAGCCCCGGATTGACCCTGGCCGCGGCCCGGCTTCTGTCCGCCTTGCTGACCAGCTTGTTTCTCTCCCTGCTCGCCCGGCTTTTGCTCGCCCTGCTGACCAGCCTGCTTCTC
>JAIORC010000324.1 GCA_021108335.1 Phycisphaerae bacterium | reverse complement strand
CGAAGCCGTTCTGGAAGACCACCTTCCAATTACACTTGACGGCTTCCATGCAAATCCGTCATGTTCCATTCATCCTTTAATCTCCTTATTTTTGATTGTTATAGTTGTCGTACTTTCCTGATTCTGTTACAGTTTTTTCACGGATGCCCTTTCAACCATCCGGCCTTGAATGTAAATGTTGCGACTGGTATCTTCCGGGTCCTTCATTCGCTCAAGAAGTTGCTGGGCGGCGGCCTTTCCGACATTGGTGGCGCAGACGTCCATTGAGGTAAGTTGCGGCACGAGTGCTTCGCAATAGTCCAGCGCGTTGTCGTATCCGACGATACTCACATCCCGGGGAACCTTCATGCCGCGAGCAGCCAGTGTCCTGTAAATTCCGCCGCAGGCGTAGTCGTTACTCAGGATCGCCGTTGGCGGCTTGGGAAGTGACCAGAGGTTATCGATGGCCCAGCCGAAATCTGATTCCGGCGGCACCTCACGGACTTGAATCAGGGCGTCGTCGGCATCGAGGCCGAGCTGTTTGATCGCCTGCTTGTAACCGATTAATTTGGATTGGAAGAAGGGAGTTTCTGCCGGGCCTACAATCGCAATCCGGCGGTGCCCGCGAGATGCAAGGTATTTCACACAGTTACGGGCTCCAGCCTGATAATCGACCATTACGCAATCGCAATCGTCAGGCGGAATGTTGTTAGGATTAAGCGACACCCTTGCAAAGCGACTCAGCCAACGGTTGCCGGCCTCGCCTTGCAGGTCGCCCTTGAGGATTATGCCGTCGATTTCCCCATCGAGCAGGATATGCGGAATCGTATCGTCACCGGGGGTTTCGTTCCACGTAAGAAAGAGGCATTTTCGCCCGGCGGATGTAATCTCCTGCTGCGCGCCGTTAATGTATTGCATTGTGTAAGACGCGTGCATTATCCGCTCGGATATATTGATGAATACCAACGCGATCTGGCCGGTCTGCATACCTTTGAGACCCTTACCCATACCACGCGCCCACTTATTGGGTTTGTAATTTAACTCCTCTATCGCCGCCAGAACCCGATTCTTGCGATCCGGCCCGATATTAGGGCGATTGTTGAGCACGTGAGAAACCGTACCCACCGAAACTGAAGCCTTCTTCGCTATGTCGCTTACAGTAACTGCCAACGTATTTTCCTCTGTGAACCGCTTATTGAATATTCATTGAATCTCTTCAATCACATCGTAGCCGAGAACCATCATTCTGTCAAGCATAAATCTTGAAAATGGTGAATTAATCATCCCTGGAAAGGAAATAAGGATGTCGGGTGCCATGCTTTCTGCTTGCAGAAGCATGTATGAGATTCCTCATGGCGACCCCTTTGGTGTCGCCATGCCACCCATTATTCACCCATTATTCAGCGGTTTTGTTCGTGGGCGATCATGCGTTGTTTGAGGGCCACGCCTCCTTCGGCGCTGAAGCCTCCGGGTCTGCCGTCGGCGTAAATTACGCGATGGCAAGGGATTACAAGCGGTAGTGAATTTTTCCCCAGCGCCGTTGCGACGGCACGGGCGGCGTCGGGTTGGCCTATTTCCAAAGCCAATTCGCGATATCCCCACGTCTTGCCGTATGGAATTTCCCGGCAGGCGCAATAGACTTTCCCGGCGAATGTCTTCTCCGAGGGCAGCAGGCAGGCGATGGTGGAAAAATCGGTCGGTTGGCGGTTAAAATAACTGCGGCAGAGCTTCTGCAATTCCTCGAACAGGCCGTCGTTTCGCTCGGCTTTGGGATATTCCCACCGCAGCAGGTCCGTCAGGTCGGCTGCCTGGTAATGCGGCAGAATAATCCGCACGAGGCCGGCTGGGCCTCCCACCGCACCCATAGGCCCCCATGCCGTAGTAAAAACCGTCCAGACCAGTGAAGAATCGTTTTTTGAACGTGAAGTACTCATGAAAACCGCCTTGTTATGTGCTATTTGCAGGAAGCCTAATTATTCCAACAATGAATAAAGTACCAAGCCGTGTATTCTTTTCGTGGCATTTTTCACCAATTTTCAATACGACTTTCGTTTACCTTATCACGCGTTTGTCCGTAAAACAATCGCATGAAAGAGAAAAATCATGGGCGAATCTCTCTGCAAATTTTAGAACCTGCGAGGACTTCCGTGGCCCGGCGGCGTTTTCGTAGATTTAGGTTTCGAGGGTGTTTTCGGACATAATAAATTTCCTTTCCCCCCGTTATCCACCGACCAATCAAAGTTTTGACGAACTTTTTGTTTTTTTCCTTAAAATTGTTCCGTTATGCTTCGGAAGAAGTGAATGAAATCGAAAGACAAGCCGATGGATTCCGTATTAAATAATTATCGTGAAACAATGTTCTTTGTGATCGTCTAAAAATGGTAGAAAAGCTGATAGAAGCTTAAAACCGGAAATCAAATATGAACAACTCCCTAGCGGAAGAATTGAGTAGTCACGTGCCTCGGATGTATCGGGTGGCTCTTCGGATGGTTAATGACGCCAACGAGGCAGATGATGTGTTGCAGGACGCTTGCGTAAAGGCGTTGCGAGGTATGGACGGTTTTGACGGTAGAGCGACGCTGGCGACATGGCTGCACCGCATAACGATTAATTGCGTCAGGGATTACATACGAAAGCGACAGCGGGCGGCACAAAAAAACCATGACATGGATAGCGAGGTAATAGATATGTTGACCACGGATGAAATAACACCTTCAGTCAGGGTGGAGAAGCGTGAATTGTACACTATCGCGTCGGCGGCGGTGAAATCGTTGCCGGACGATTGCCGCAGTGCCTTCATTCTGACACAATTGGACGGCTACAGTTACGACGAGGCGGCCACCATCGAAAATCAACCACGCGGCACAGTTGCGTCGCGTGTGTATCGGGCCAAGAAAATACTCCTGGAGCAGATAAATGCTCGCACTGGTGGGAGGGTTTAATCATGAAAAACGAAGTGAATGAAATCATGTTGTCCCAATTGGCCGACGGCGAACTGGACAGCGATCAGACCAATGAACTCTTGCTGGACGTCCTCGACGACGGTGATGCCCGTCAGCAACTGAAGGAGCATCTTCAGTTGCGGCAGTCGTTGGGCGCGTGGCGGCGGCAGAAGCCCGCCGGGCCTGTTGCATTGTCGGCCCATCGGCAGCGGGAAATTCACCGGCACCATAGCTCATTATTCTGGCGGATGGGCAGCATGGCTGCGGCGGCGATGATCGGCGGCGTGCTTATGTTGGCAGGTTTCTGGGCTGCCAATCGAATCAACCAGACAGGACAACCTGGGCTCAATGGACAGGGGCTGCCTGTTGCGGTCGTAACCGCTGAGCAGATGCGTCAGGTAGCCGGTGCCTTTGCCTTGCACGAATCGGTTGCCGGACCGTTGAAATGGTATGCCGCCGACGATCAGAGAATTCAGATGGCCTCGGCGGAGACTGCGGAAACCGGCCACAAACCCGTAGCCGTCCTGCTTCGGATGACCCCCGCCGCAAACAGCAAAATACCGGCGAAAACATACGTTATCGTCTGCCGGGACAACCAGCCCGCGACAATCGATCTGCCCCGTGCGAAAGGGGCATCGACGGTCCGCTTGCAACTGCTGCCGGTTGCGAAAAATGGCGACGTGGAAATGAATTACACCCTCGTCATCTCCGACGTAAAACACGGCCGGCAAAGTCCCGCCATCCTGGCAGGCCGGCAAAAAGTCAGCTTGGACGAAACCTCGCTCGGCCAGGTGTCGCTGGATAATCAACTCGTAAACGTCAACGCCTCCGCATGGGCAATCAGGGACAAGTAATGACTATCACACGAACCATTTTGACGGTAACAATCGCCCTGCTGAGCGCCTCGGCCTGGACCGCGGCGGAGAGCAGCGGTAAAAAACCACCAACAAAACCAACCAAGGTCGTTAAGGCCGCACCACCGAGATCGATACCGATACCGATCACGTTGGCCCGTAGCGGGCAACAGACAGAGATATTGTTGCTTCCCATTCGCGGCTGGCGCTTGATCAAAAAGGAAGTGGTCTTAATCGCCTTCGGCCGAGTCTGGTTCGGCCCTGCCGACGTGTCACAAACTTCCGCTGCAACAAGAACCACGATGACGGTGCCGAACGTGCGAGTCCCCACCGTATTCTCGGTTGTAGATCGGAGCAAACGCGTGGTAGGCGAACTGGTAGCCTACCCCGCCCGCAATGTCGAATGGGACGAAAATATCCTTCTCTACTCTGCCGGCGTTCCGCAATGGTTCAACCAGTGGGCAGATGCAACCGGCCTGCCGGTGAAAAAGGTGAATCTCGCCGAATTCAAAGCCGTCAACCGACAAAAACCAAATGACAAGAAGCACCTTCTGATCATCGGCCGTGGCGCTACAGGCCACGAGTTTGCAAACGCGATTGCGATTGCGAAGAAACACAAAATCAACGTCCTGGTGCTCGAAGCAGCATGGTTCGGGAGTAAATCAGACAAAGTTACGGTACAGCCCAAACAGATGGCTGGCGGGTTGGCGGCGTTGCGCAAACAGAAATGGTCAAAACCTCTGATATTTGGCTCACACGCCCTGCCCTGGCAGGGAATCGCCAATCGATGGGCATGGATATCCGATAAGGAAGGCTTGCCGCTGGTTGAGGAAATCGGCGACCCGACGACGAGTCCCAGGCGGGTTGTGCTAAATTACACCCCCTGGTACAAGCAACTCGGCCGGCGGGAAGAAGCCGACGCGACGCTCCACGCCATCCTTCGAAATGCCGCCAGACAAACAACTCGCCACTGGAAAATGGCTGATGTACTCTGGCCGAAACTCGTAGATATAAAAACTACCACTCGACCAATTCTTTCCGCGGCAATCAAGACTTGGCCGATAACCAGCGCTCCCCCCGCCAGAGTACACATCCTGGATTTGCGTGGGGGAAAGGCTCCTCCTCAGCAACTGTTGAAGAGATTAAACGAGTTGGAAAAACTCAAGACTAACAATAAGTTCCATTTCCTGACTCCGCTGCTGATCCTTGGCGACGACCCGATGCTGGACGAGTGGAAGTGGGCGAAAATTGATCGCAAGAAAATGAAGTCGCGACGGGCAGATGTAACATGGGTACCGGACGATTCCCCCCCGCCATCGAAAAAACAACAGATTCGCCTCATACAGATTCGCCTCATGCAGGTATTGACCGAAAAGTGTGTCAAGATGCAGGTATTGACCGAAAAGTGTGTCAGGATATGGCAGACGAGCAAAAAGGAAAAGAATCGCGAAACACCCGCTGCGGCTGGCGTCTAAGATGGTAGAAACTGATGTTGAAATTAACGGAACTTGGGGCCCCATTAAAACTCTTTAAACGGGAGAAAGAAAATGAAAACGCGAACGAATAAAATATTGTTGAGTGTGCTTATTGCGGTGATGTTGCTTTCCGGCGTTGCTATTGGCGACCCACAGAAGACGGACAAAAAACCAGGGGCGCCCCCTGCCGCGACCAAAAAGCCGGCTGCCGAGAAGAATAAATCTCTTCGCGATATCCGCGTAGCCGTGTTCGATTTCGACGTGGTCAAGGGAGTGAAAATTGATAAGGGAGTGGAGCTTGATACCGGAGCACTCACCGACCAGATCAATACGATGCTGGCTGCCCTGCCGAAGGTTACCATCGTCAACC
>JAIORC010000403.1 GCA_021108335.1 Phycisphaerae bacterium | reverse complement strand
GAGACATTCTATCGCACATTCTATTGAATTTGTGCGAAAATTCGCTAAATTTGTTTGCTTATCACTATTTACAGGAAAGCATTATGACTATTTACAGCGATAAAGTGTTGAAGCGTACTCACAATTGCGGCGAGTTGCGGCTGGCGGATGTCGGCTCGGCGGTTCGTCTTTGCGGCTGGGTTCGCAGTTACCGTGATCACGGCGGGGTTGTGTTTGTGGACTTGCGAGACCGCGAGGGCATTACGCAGGTCGTCTTCGGCGTGCCGGACGACGACAGCGAAGCCGCCCAGCAGCAGTACAAGCTCGCCCGGGCATTGCGGCACGAATGGGTGATTTCCATCGGCGGCGAGGTCGGCCCGCGCGGCGAGGAACGAAACAACCCTAAACTGGCGACAGGCGAAATAGAGGTTCTCTGCAACGAACTGGTGCTGCTGAACCGTTCTGACGCCGTGCCGTTCGAGCCGGACGAATATCACACCACCAGCGAAGAGAATCGCCTGAAGTATCGCTACCTGGATTTGCGTCGGCCGGAGATGACCAAAGCGTTGCGGCTGCGACATCAAATCTGCCGGGTCATGCGGAACACGCTGGACGAGCACGACTTCGTCGAAGTCGAAACGCCGTTCCTCACCCGGAGCACGCCGGAAGGTGCACGCGACTTCCTCGTGCCCAGCCGTATGCAATTCGACTCGTTCTACGCCCTGCCGCAAAGCCCGCAGCTCTTCAAACAGATTCTCATGGTCGGCGGGCTGGATCGATATTACCAGGTCGTCCGCTGCTTCCGCGACGAGGACCTCCGCGCCGACCGTCAGCCGGAATTTACGCAACTGGATGTGGAACTGAGCTTCTGCTCCGAGCAGGACGTGATGGACATTACCAACCAGGTGCTGCGAAACATCTGCGAATTGTGCGACAAGCCTTTCCCAGCCGACGTGCCGGTGATTGATTACGACGAGTCTATGCGGCGGTTCGGTACGGATCGGCCCGACTTGCGATTCGGCATGGAGTTGGTGGATATTTCCGACCTTGCTTCCCAGACGGAATTTGGCGTTTTTAACGGCGCGTTGGGTAGCGGTGGAGTGGTACAGTGCGTTGTGATTCCCGGCGGGGCTGTGATGACCCGCAAGGAGACGGACGGCCTGGCGAACTGGTCGAAGGAATTTGGCGCCAAGGGCCTAGCCAATACGAAAGTCGCCGCCGGCAAGACGCTGGAAACCGGCGTCGCCAAATTTCTGACGCCCATCGCCGAAGAACTGATCGAACGGACTGGCGCCAACGAAGGCGACCTGATCTGCTTCGGAGCCGACACGAAAAAAATCGTCCAGCGCGTCCTCGGCGAACTGCGAAGCAAAATGGCCAGGGAACGCGACCTTGTCCCGCCCGGCGAGTTCAAGTGGGTCTGGGTCGTGGACTTCCCGCTCGTAGAATACAACGAGGATATGAAACGCCTCGACGTTCTGCACCACCCGTTCACCAGCCCGAATATGGACGACTGGGAAACCAAGCAGGATACGCCCACGGAAATGAAAAGCCGCGCCTACGACATCGTCTGCAACGGTATGGAAATGGGCGGCGGAAGCATTCGTATCCATCAGCCGGAACTGCAACGGAAAGTCTTCGATCTGCTGGACATCGGCAAGGAAGAGGCTGAGGAAAAATTCGGCTTCCTGCTGAACGCGCTGCGATACGGCGCTCCGCCGCACGGCGGAATCGCGCTCGGCCTGGACCGCGTGGTCATGACCATGATCGGCGCACATAGTATCCGCGACGTGATCGCCTTCCCGAAAACCCAACGAGGCTCCTGCCCGCTGACCAATGCGCCCGCAGCCGTCGACGAACAACAATTGACCGACCTGGACCTGAAAATCCTCACCCCACCTGCGGAAAAACAATAAAACAGGAACCGGGTAAAAACGGGAACCAGGAACTGGGAACAACAGGAACTGTAGGGTGGGTGCTTGCACCCACGCGGGAACTAAGCTTCAGGCTCATAACCTTTCTAATGGGTATGCGGACTGGGTGGCATGGCGACACCGAAGGGGTCGCCATGAGGGATGGCGAAGAAATTGCCAATGGAATCAATCGTGGCTGCTCAGCGCGCGGAAAACACATGGCTTGCAAGCAAGCCATGCCACCCACAACATGTGTATCGCGCGACGGCCATCCCTGGCCACCGCGAAAATAGCACCACCACGAAAACATCGCCTGCGATTTTCAACAATAACCAACAGACTACCCACAAGTTGTGCATGGTAAAAAATAAACCACTACAAATTGTGCTTTGGGTTGTTATGGCATCAAAAAGGGGTTATAATGGGGTGTTGGAAGCTGTTGGTTATTTAAAATCACAAAAAAACTTTCTCCACAACTCTTTTCGGGGCAGGGATTTATAAATTTATACTATATTTTGATACAAATCGCTTGCTTGCCACTACATGTAGAGTGTATTTTCAAAGCCGTTGATTTTCAGGGTTTTTGATGAATTTTGACTCACGGATGGGTTTGACGCACAAAGTTGTTTGGCAATTGTTTTTCCGATTTTTCGCAGAACCGGTTGCCTTCATTATGCAAGTAAGGCTCGGCGCTTTGTGGCTGTCAGGAGCATTGCTGCGTAACTGGACCGGGAGAGTAGAGCCATGGATTCATCGAAAGACGAAAACAAATCCACGAACAATGCTGCCGGGGTTTCTTCGGCCCACGACGGACTGGAAATTTCTCAGGTCTTTTCGTCGAAAACCCAGCACCCCTTTGATGAACTCACCTGGGAAAAACGAACCGCCAGCATCACGGGCGAGGGCGGCAAGACTATCTTCGAGCAGAAGGACGTCGAAGTTCCCGCCGATTGGTCGCAGACGGCGACGAAGGTTGTGGTCAGCAAATATTTCTACGGTGAAGTCGGCACGGACGAGCGCGAAACATCCGTCCGCCAACTGGTGCATCGCGTCAGCAGAACCATCGCCGACTGGGGCAAAAAAGACGGCTTATTCGCAAGCGATGACGATGCCGAAAATTTCTACAAGGAATTGACATGGCTGTGCGTCAACCAGTACGGCGCGTTCAATTCGCCGACGTGGTTCAACGTCGGGCTGTTCCATCAGAACGGGGTCGAAGGCGGCGAAGGCAATTTTCATTGGGACACGAAAAAGGAAAAGCCCGAGCGTACGAAAGCCGGCTATGAATATCCGCAGGCATCGGCATGTTTCATCCAGTCCGTCGAGGACAACATGGAAGACATCATGCGACTGGCCGCCCACGAGGCTATGCTGTTCAAGCACGGCAGCGGCACGGGTACGGATCTCTCCACGCTGCGGAGTTCGCGGGAGAAGCTTTCCGGCGGCGGCCAGCCTTCCGGGCCTTTGAGCTTTATGCGTGTGTACGATCAGGTAGCCGCGGTTATCAAGTCCGGCGGCAAAACCCGCCGGGCCGCGAAAATGCAATCCCTGCGATGCGATCACCCGGATATCATGGAATTCATCGAAGCGAAAACGGCTGAGGAAAAGAAGGCCTGGGCGCTTATCGAGCAGGGGTACGACGGCTCGTTCAATGGCGACGCTTATTCTTCGGTGATGTTCCAGAACGCCAACTTCTCCATCCGCGCCACCGACGAGTTCATGCAGGCGGCGATGGACGATCAGGAATGGGCGACCAGAAACGTTACCGACGGCGAGCTGAACGTAACTTATCGCGCCCGCGAGCTGATGCGAAAAATCTCCGAGGGCACGCACGTTTGCGGCGACCCCGGCTTGCAGTATCACACGACGATCAACAAGTGGCACACCTGCCCGCAGAGTGGCGACATTTGCGCGTCGAACCCGTGCAGCGAGTACATGTTCCTCAACGACTCGGCCTGCAACCTGGCCAGCCTGAACCTTATGAAATTCCGCCAGGCCGACGGGACGTTCGACTTCGAGCGATTCCAGGCTGCGGTGCGGATTTACATTATCGCCCAGGAGATTCTTGTCGATCGCGCCAGTTATCCGTCCGAGCGGATTTGCCGCAACAGCCACGATTTCCGCCCGCTTGGGCTTGGCTATGCAAATCTCGGGGCGTTGGTCATGTCGCTCGGCAAGCCTTACGACAGCGAAGACGGCAGAACGATTGCGGCTGCGATTACCGCCATCATGACCGGCACAGCCTACGCTGCCAGCGCCGAAATCGCCAGCCGGCTCGGAGCCTTCCCGCAATTCTACAAGAATCGCCAGTCGATGCTGCACGTTATCGAAATGCACCGCGACGCCGTGGCGGATATCCCAGCCGGCCATTGCCCCGACGAATTGGTGCAAGCCGCCAGCGAGTGCTGGGCCGAAGCTTACGCCGCCGGCGAGAAGCACGGCTACCGCAACAGTCAGGCGACCGTGCTGGCCCCGACGGGCACTATCGGCTTTATGATGGACTGCGACACGACCGGCATTGAGCCGGACATCGCGCTGGTGAAGTACAAACAGCTTGCCGGCGGCGGAATGTTCAAAATCGTCAATCAGACCGTGCCGCTTGCCCTTGCGGAACTGGGCTACTCCACGGATCAGATCGGCGAGATCATCGAGCACATCGATGAGCACGACACAATCGAAGACGCTCCGTGCCTGGACGAGTCGCACCTGGCGGTCTTCGATTGCGCCTTCAAGCCTGCCAACGGCACGCGTACGATTAATTACATGGGCCATATCCGCATGATGGCGGCGGCCCAGCCGTTCCTGTCCGGCGCGATTTCCAAGACCGTCAACATGCCCCACGAGGCGACGATTGACGAGATCATGAATGTCTACATGGAGGCGTGGCAGCTTGGCGTAAAGGCGGTGGCGATTTACCGCGACGGCAGCAAACGGACGCAGCCGCTCAATACGGCGAAGAAAATTAGTGGGAAAGAAGAGCTGGACGCAATGAATATCAGCGTCGAGCAGTTCGAGGCAGCCAAGCGAACGCCGCACCGCGGTCGACTGCCCGCAACCCGGCCCAGCATTACGCACAAATTTGACGTAGCCGGGCACGAGGGATACTTGACGGTTGGCCAGTACGAAGACGGCAGGCCTGGGGAATTGTTTGTTTCGATGGCCAAGGAAGGCTCGACCGTGGGAGGGATGATGGACGTTTTTGCCACATCCGTAAGCTTATGCCTGCAATACGGTGTACCATTGGAGGCGCTGGTCAAAAAGTTCACGCACCAGCGTTTCGAGCCGAGCGGCATGACGAGCAATCGAAACATACCCTTCGCCAAGAGTATCGTTGATTACATCTTCAGGTGGCTGGAACAGACGTTCCTGGAAGACGGTAATTCCAAAGCCTCCCCGGCGGACAGCCAGGCCTCGAAATCACCGGAAAAAAGCACGAACAATGCAAAAAACGCTCAGACTCAAACTCAAAAATCCACCCAATCGAAAGCAGCGCCCGAGGCTGTCACGGATGATATTTCCTCGGTACCTGGCCGCGACCAACAGACCCCCCGCACGGATGCCAGGGGGTCTGTTGGCGCACTTCTTGGAGATTACGCCTCCGGCGGCAATGGCGGCAGTGACGGCAAAACCGCAATCGCTCAAGCCACCGCTACCCGGTTGGCCCCGGCCAAGATAGAACGGCTCGAACGGATGGACAACCAGTTTTCCCACTTCCAACAAGACGCACCGCCATGCCCGACATGCGGATCGATCACCGT
>JAIORC010000240.1 GCA_021108335.1 Phycisphaerae bacterium | reverse complement strand
GCTCTATTTGCTCCAGACGGTGCGGTTTACGTAATCCACGTAGCTCAGGATGATGCGGAGGACTTTTTTCGAGACGTTCGTGTTCTTGTAGTCTTCGATCTGCTGGAAGGTTCGCTCGTTTTTGACGAATTGGCTGGTTACCACCTCGACGGCTTGGAGAATCCGCTCGCGCCGCAGGCCTGTCATTATCAGCGTGCCCTCGTCCATTCCTTCCGGGCGTTCGTGTGCCTGGCGGATAGTTACCGCCGGGAAATTCAATATCGACGACTCCTCCGTAATCGTGCCGCTGTCGGACACCACGCAAAACGCGTTCTGCTGCAGATGCACGTAATCGCAGAAGCCTAGCGGCTTTACGAATCGAATTCGCGGGTCGCATTTGTTGTCGCCCAGCGCGTCCAGCCGTTTTTGCGTACGGGGATGCGTGGAGACGATGACAGCCTTGTCGTATTCCTCAGCCAGTGCGTTGAGGGAATCCAGAATCGCTTCGAGATTGGCGGGGGTGTCCACGTTTTCTTCGCGGTGGGCGCTTACGACAAAGTACCCGCCGGCGGTCACTTTCAGGTAGTTGAGAATGTTTGAGGCGTCGATTTTGTCGCGGTAGAAGTCCAGGACTTCCGGCATTGGCGAGCCGGTTTTGATGACGGTTTCCGGGCGGATGCCCTCAGCCAGGAGATATCCGCGTGCGTGGTTGGTGTAGGGCATATTGATGTCGCTGATATGGTCAACGATTTTGCGGTTGGTTTCTTCCGGGACTCGCTGGTCGAAGCTGCGGTTGCCGGCTTCCATGTGGAAGATCGGGATTTTCCGCCGCTTTGCGGGGATGGCAGCGAGGCAGCTATTGGTATCGCCGAGCAGCAGCAGGGCGTCGGGCTGTTCCTCCTCGAAGACTTCGTCGGCTTGGGTAATAACCTGCCCGATGGTCTGGGCGAGAGTTTCGCCGGCGGCTTCCAGGAAATAGTCGGGCTTGGGCAGGCCGAAGTCTTTGAAGAAAATCTCATTCAGTTCGTAGTCGTAATTCTGGCCGGTGTGCACGAAAATGTGATCGGTATGCTCCTGGAGTTCGAAGATAACGCGGCAGAGCTTGATAAGCTCCGGCCGGGTTCCGACAATGGTCATAACCTTCATTCGTTTCATCTGCATAGAACTCCAAAGATTTAATCGGACACGAACATGACCCCTAGGGGACCATGCCACCCAACAACTTTTTTATCGCAGCAGTTCGCCGTGATCGCTCGTGTCGGCCTGGCCGAACATGAGATTGTGTTTTTCCAGCAGGGCTACGGTTTCTTCCAGATTGAGTACCGTGTCGGCGGAGCTGTATTCCCTGTTCAGCAATTTTTCGTCTTTGCCCTCATCCGGCCCAGCCAATTCCGGCAGCATCGAGGGAATCACGTAATTGTCTCCACGCCGATATACGCGAGAGCCTTCTTCCTCGGAGATCATTATCTCGTGCATTTTCTCGCCAGGCCGAATGCCGATTTCCTTGATCTCCATGTCGCGGTCGCCCACGAGTGCCTTCGCCAGGTCGTAAACCGTCGTCGCCGGGATAATCGGGACGTATATCTCGCCGGCATTGGCGTTTTGCAGCGCGGCGAACACCAGATCCACCGCCTGGTTGATGCTCAGCAGGAAGCGGGTCATCTCCGGCACGGTGATGGTAACAGGCCCGCCGTTGCGAATCTGGTCGTGGAACAGGGGAATCACCGACCCGCGCGAAGCCAGCACGTTACCGTACCGCACGCAGATGAATCGCGTGTCGGGAATCAGCACGTTCGCCGAAAGCAGGATGCGTTCCTGGAGGGCCTTGGTCATGCCCATCACGTTTACCGGCTTGCAGGCTTTGTCTGTGCTGATGCCGATAACCGTCTCCACGGGGAAACCATGCTCGCGGATCGCCCGGACGATATTAGCCGGCCCGAGGCAGTTGGTTCGCACCGCCTGGAGCGGGAAGTATTCGCAGGTCGGAACCTGTTTCAGCGCGGCTGCATTGGCGACGATGTCCACGCCGCGGACGGCTGAGCATACTTCGTCGTAATTGTTGACGTCGCCGATGCGGAACTCCAGGGCCTGCCGGAAGTTATTGAAAATCACCTCGTCGGTGGCTGCCTGCTTGTGCAGGTACGACATCCGCATATGATGCTGCTTGGCTTCGTCGCGGGAGAAGACTATTACCTTTTGCGGCGTGCCCATTTCGCCGGATAGAATCCTGCGGACCAGCACCTTGCCCATGGAACCCGTGCCGCCGGTTACCAGTATTCGTTTTCCTTCAAACATGATTCGCCTCTATCGTAAATTTTGTCGTACTTGTCGCAAGGCCGCGCGTTACGCCGTGGCGAACCACGAATCGTACGGCGTGGCGTCTTCGTGCATCTGCCGGATCAACTGCTCCCAGGTGGGGGCGGTGTATCCGGTAACATCGGTGAAGCTCTGCATTTTCATGCTACGGTCGCAATGGAACGCATCGTCGCGGTCGATTTGCACGTCCAGCCCGTAGATATCTTTAATCAGCCGCAGCAGATCGTACTTGTTGATGGGGTTGCTTGCAACCTGATACAGGCCATGCAAGCCGGGATGGTCGCGGATCAGCATGGCGATAACCTCGGCTAGCTCGCCCGTGGGGAAGCCGGTGTAAATCGCGTCGGCAAAGCCTTTGGTGGTCTTGCCCGCCTGCGAGAGGAACCATTCCAGCAGCCCGTGTGTCGGGCGGTGCAGCTCTCTGCCGATGATGGACGTCCGCAACGTAATCGCAGCCGTCTCCGTATCGTCCGTTTCGCCCAGGAACTTGCTTTTGCCGTAAAGGTCGCGGGCGTCGGAGAAATCCGTCTCGGTATAGCCGCCACGTTCCCCGTCGAATACGCAATCGGTGCTGATATGGAACAGCCGTGCGTTTTTCTCGGCACAGAGTATCGCCAGTCGATGGGGCAGCAGCGAGTTGATTGCCACCGAGAGGTAGGCGTTGTTGGCGGCTTCGAGTTGCTTGACGATGCCGACGGCGTTGACGACGAAATCCGGCCTGGCCTTGTCGAATGCACTCAGCAGGGCGTTGTCGTCGAGGACGTCCACGCCACCCATAAGTTCAACGCCGCTGAAGACTTCGGCAAAACCGCCGAGGCTTGAGGGGTCTTTGCGGATAGCGCCGACTACGCTATGGCCGTGGCCTGCCAGTTTCTGGCAGAGCTTATGGCCCAGCATTCCACCGGCACCAAGAATTAAAATTCGACTCATGGATGTGTCTTTCGTTGATAACGACTTATGGGAAACGCTATAAATCCCGTAAAAATCGGGACTAACTTCTGCGAAAAACTCTGCGAAACACTATACTGTCGTTGCGGGAAACGGGCAAGGGCAAAACGGCGGCCATGGTAGTTATCAACCACAGGCTGAGACTTGACCCGGCGAAAAAAAGGCGATAGCCTTGTGCGGCTGCTTCATGGCGACTGGTGTGGGTGGCATAATGACGTCCGTAACAAGCATGCTTCTGCAAGCAGAAGCATGGCACCCTGGATTTTTTGTTTACCGTCCGACATTGGGTGCCGTGGCGGGAGCGAAGCGACAGCCACGAAAGATAGATACACAATGGCGCGGGTTTTTTAGGCATTAGGCATTAGTCATTAGACATTAAGGTTTTTCATGCGTATAGGAATGTTTATATATCGTTGGCGATGGTTGATTCTGGCGGCCTGGGTGGCTGTTTGTGTCGGGCTTTTTGTGCTCGTGCCGCCCGGCGACCCCGCCGCCAACGAGCGGGCCAGCTTTTTGCCGGAAGATTCCGACTATCGCATCGCGGCGACACGGCTGGCTGAGCACTTCCCCTCCAGTTGTGGCCTGAGTACCGCTGTAATTGTCTTCGAACGCCCCGGCGAAAAACTCACCACCGAAGACAATGCCTTTATCAATCGAATCGCCCTGGAGATTCGCCAGCCGCGCCCTTCCGGCCCGCCGGCCCAAGAGCTGGCCGGCCTGCGCGTCTCGGCACCCGGGCCGATCGATCTGGCCATCAAGGCTGCTCAGTACGCCGGTTCGCTACACCAAAGCCGCGAAATGCTCGGAAGCATACTCTCCGGCAATATGAACAAGCCCAGGCCTGCAAACACGCTGCGTAACCCGATGCGCAGCAGTCGCAACACAAACGGGCAGGCTGCCATCGTCCGGGTCAGTATGCCGGTGGATTTTATCACCTACCGTTCCTCGCGAATCGTCCAGCACATCCGCGACCTGCTAGCCGAGGCGCCGGACCGCCCCGACGGGCTGCGGGTTGCCGTAACCGGCACGGGCGGCTACGGACACGACTACGCCAAGTTCGTCGCCCTCAGCCAGAAGCAGACCATGCTGGCGACCATCATCGCGGTTATCGTGATACTGCTGCTGGTCTACCGCGCCCCGCTGGCGGCAATGGTGCCGCTGGTAGCGATAAGCATCGCCGCCGCCATCGTCGTAAAATCCATGAACATCGCCCAGAACCAGGGCATGTGCATCGGCATGGCGGAGAAAATCTTCGTGTTCGTCCTGATGTACGGTGCCGGTATCGACTACTCGCTGCTGCTGATCAGCCGGTTCCGGGAATATCTGCGAAGCGGCAGAGACACCTCGGCCGCCGCCGGGGCAGCCCTGGCGGCGACGCGCCCGGCGATTCTCGCTTCGGCGGCGACAGACGCACTGGGCATTTTCATGCTCATCTTTTCGCAATTCCTGATCTTCAAAACGACAGGCCCGGTGGTGGCTGTCTCGCTGCTGGTGGCTATGCTTGCCGCGATAACGCTCGTGCCGGCGCTGGTGGGCATCTTCGGCAAAAAACTGTTCTGGCCGCTCAAGCCGCACCGCCGCGACACAACCAAACACAGCCGGCTCCGCGTCTGGCCGATTATCGCGAAAACAGTTACCAAGCGCCCGGCGGTGGTGATGATTATCACGCTGGCGATACTGGCGATACCGATTTCCCGCGCATTTAACATCACCTGGGTATACGACGCACTGGCCGGCATCGACGCCACCTATGACCGGAACATCGGCAATGCAACCGCCGGCGTGGAAATCGCCAAAAGACACTGGCCCATCGGCGAAGTCGCGCCCATCCAGATTCTCATCGAGGCGGACAAGCCGCTGACCCCAAAACAATGGCGGAAGCTCTCGGCCGGGCTGAACACAAAACTGCCCGGCATCGACGGCGTACAGAATATCCGCGACCTGACCAATCCGCTCGGCATGAACGTCGAATTGAAAAACGGCACGCAGGCGGAAAAAATTATCGGGGACTTCGCCGCCGGCCAATACATATCCCCAGACCGCACCTCGATGCGCCTCGAAGCCGTCATGGGCGTCTCGACGATGAGCAACCGGGCGATGCAATTGGCCGGAACCATCCGTCAAGCCACCGAGGCTGTGATCGAGCAGCAGGGCGTCTCCGCAAAGGTATACCTCGGCGGGGCGACCGCGCAGATGATGGGAATCCGCAATGTTACCCAGGGCGATTTCCGCCGGCTGGTCGTGCTGGTGCTGCTGGTTATTTTCGTTATCGTGTTTCTGCTGTTGCGGGACGTCTGGATGTCGGCGTTCATGGTGGCGTTGATCGGCGTGAGTTACCTCACCACGCTCGGGCTGTGCACGTGGGTGTTCGTCTGGCTGTTCGGCAGCGGCGGCATGGACTGGAAGGTGCAGGTGTTCCTGTTCGTGGTGATGGCTGCGGTGGGCGTGGATTACAATATCTTCCTGGCGGCACGATTGGCCCAGGAGGCCTGCCACAATCCGCCGCG
>JAIORC010000116.1 GCA_021108335.1 Phycisphaerae bacterium | reverse complement strand
CTGGGCGAATCGCCCTGGACTGGGATTGGCCCGCCGAGCAGTTTTTCGATATCGCGCAAGGCCTTGTGCTCGTCGTTGCTGCAGAAGGAGATGGCTTCGCCGCTGGCACCGGCCCGGCCGGTTCGGCCTATGCGGTGGACGTAGGTTTCCGCCTCGTTCGGCAGGTCGTAGTTGAACACGTGCGAGATGTTGTCAACGTCGATGCCCCTGGCAGCCATGTCGCTGGCGACCAGCACACTGACCGAGCCCTTCTTGAAGCTCTCCAACGCTCGCGTGCGGGCATTTTGCGTTTTGTTTGAGTGAAACGCCTCAGCCGATATCCTCGAATGATTCAACTGCTTGGTAACCTTATTGGCGCGGTGCTTGGTACGCGTGAACACGATGGCGCGTTTGACCTGCGATTCCTTGAGGTGCCTCTCCAGCAATTTCGTCTTGCCGGTGGACTCCACGAAATAGAGCGACTGCGCGATGTTCTCCGCGGCGGTCGTTTTCTCGGGCGTGGTCTTTACCGTTACCGGATTCTTGAGAATCGTATCCGCCAGCTTGCGTATTTCCCTGGGCATAGTGGCGGAAAACATCAGCGTTTGCCGTTGCTGGGGCAGTTGCTTGATAACTTTCCGTATGTCGTGAATAAAACCCATGTCCAGCATGCGGTCGGCCTCGTCGAGGACGAACATCTCCACGTCGGCGAGGCTGATTATGCCCTGGTTCATCAGGTCCAGCAGCCGGCCCGGGGTGGCTACAAGCACGTCCACGCCCTTACGCAAAGCTCGTACCTGAGGTGTCTGGCGTACGCCGCCAAATATAACCGTATGCCTCAGCCCGGTGTGGCAGCCATAGTTATGGAAATTCTCCGCCACCTGGGCGGCAAGCTCGCGCGTCGGGGTGAGGATCATTGCGCGGATAGGCCTGAACTGTTTACGCCGCCCACCCTTGTGGTTCTTCGATGCGGCGACGTAGTGATGGAGTTTTTGCAGTACCGGCAGGGCGAAGGCAGCCGTCTTGCCTGTGCCCGTCTGGGCGCAGCCAAACATGTCCTCGCCTTCAAGCAAATGGGGAATTGCCTGTTTTTGAATCGGCGTGGGGGTGTCGTAACCTTTGGCCCGGATGGCCTGCAGCAGCGGCTCGATGAGCCGTAAATCTTCAAATTGCATTATTGTCTGATTTCAACTTTCTTTTTTAACTCAAGTACGGCTAATGAACGCGGACTGTCGCCGCGCGACCCGCTACCATACCATCAATATCTTCAACGTCAAGGTTTTTTAAGAAATTTTCAAGTTGTGGTTGTGGGGGTGTGCGAGATCAGTCTCTGAAAGCAGATGGCACCCGATACGCACTCGATATGCGACAGCCACGATGTTTTTACGGCGTAACGGAAGTTTTTCTGAGACCTGAAGATTGACAGAATCGCAAAGCTGTCTATAATCGCCTGCTCCGGTGGAGAGCGCCTGCTTCCAATCAGGCCGCCGAAGGTGCAAGCCCATTGCGGGTGAAACTCTCAGGCAAAAGGACGCCGGTAAATGATTTCTCCTCTGGAGAGTCTCACAAAGAGACACCGAAGGGGCACGGCCCAAAGGAGCCTCAAAAAATTGCTTTCGTCGCGAGAACGAGCCAATTTAAAAAATTGCAGCCGTTCGTAGCAGAAATGAATTTTTCGAGGTTCCCATAAAGCTAATCTCTCAGGTACCCGGACAGAGGCTTTCGAGTGTCGTATAATTTGCGGCACGGGAAGATGTTATGTCGTTCGGGTATGGAACGAGGTTTGCTGACACGCAAGCCGCCCGCCATTCCCGCCGGCCACAGGTTGAAAACCTGTGCCACCAAGCAAGTTTTTGTAGGGTGGGTGCTCCCGCCCACGCGGTTTCCGACATCTGACAAAAGGCAACACGATGGAACAGCCTCAACGAACGTTTTTGTATGACCAGCACGTAGCCCTTGGCGCGAGAATGGTGGATTTCGCCGGCTGGCTGCTGCCCGTCCAGTACGAGGGCATACTCGCCGAGCACAAGCACTGCCGGGCCGAGGCGGTGATTTTCGACACCTGCCACATGGGCCAATTCCTCATCACAGGCCCAGACGCCGCCGCCAAGCTGGCTGGGGCGCTGACGCAGGATACCGTCAAACTGCCCGTCGGGCGGGGCAAGTACGGCTTTATACTCAACGACGCCGGCGGAGTCATCGACGATACGATTATCATGAGGCTGGCCGACGACGAATTCCTGCTGGTGGTCAACGCCACCACCGCCGCCGGCGATCTGAAAGCCCTGCAAGCCCGGCTGGGCGGCGAGACGCAAATTACCGTCCAGGCAAGCTGGGGTAAACTGGACATCCAAGGCCCGCGCAGCTTCGACGTGCTGCAAGGCCTGGTGGAAACCGACTTGTCGCAGATGCGATATTTCGGGTGCTGCCGGACGCGGGCCGGCGGGGTCGATTGCATACTCAGCCGCACGGGTTACACCGGCGAACTCGGCTACGAGATTTTCATGCCCGGCCAGAAGCTGGCGGAGCTTACGCGGACCATCCTGGCAAATCCGCTCGTAAAGCCAGCCGGCCTCGGTTCGCGAGATTCATTGCGACTGGAAATGGGCTATCCCCTTTACGGCCACGAGTTATCCGACGAGATTAACCCCGTCGAGGCGGGGCTGGGGTTCTTTTTCGATATCGAGCGTAACTTTCATGGGGCCGACGCCCTCCGCAAGTTCACCGCGGCTGTTACACCTACGGCACAGGTTGCAAACCTGTGCCACCATCGACAACTCGTCGCACTTCTCAGCGATCAGCGTCGGCGATTCAATACCGGCGATGCGATTCTCTGCGACGGGCAGGTCGTCGGCGAGGTTACCAGCGGCGTGTTTTCGCCGTCGCTGGAGCGTGTGGTCGGCATGGGATACGTTCAGCCGGGTAAATCCGCAGCCGGCCAGGAGTTGGCGGTGCAGACCGCCCGGGCCGAGCTACCCGTAGTCGTATCCGAAACCCCAATGTACCCAGACGGCACCTGCCGGATGAAATTACACGAAATGTAAACGGCCACAGGTTACAAACCTGTGCCACCCAACAACGGCCGCGAAAAAACACGGAGACCGCAATGCCATTCATCGCCAACACCGACCAGCAGCGTCAACAGATGCTTGCCGAGATCGGCTTGAGTCGCGAAGACCTCTTCGCCGACATTCCCGCCAAGCTCAAGTGTCAGCCGCCCGATATCCCGCCCGGCCTGAGCGAGATGGAGGCTGCCGACCGCCTTGCCGAGCTTGCCGGGCGAAACCGCACTGACCTTGTCGGCTTCCTCGGCGGCGGGCTTTACGACCACTATATCCCGGCAGCCGTGGGCGAACTGGTCATGCGGAGCGAATTCTACACGTCCTACACGCCGTATCAGCCGGAAATGAGCCAGGGCACGCTGCAGGCGATTTACGAATATCAGTCGATGATCTGCCGCCTGACGGGCATGGAAGTTTCCAACGCGTCGCTGTACGACGGCGGCACTGCCCTGTACGAAGCCGTGATGATGGCGATGCGGATAACGGGCCGCCGGCGGGTCATCGTCGACGCATGCGTCAGCCCGATCTACCGGACGATACTGGAATCGTACACCGCCAACCTGGGGATTGAGCTGGTAACCGCACCGCCGGACAACGGCTTGGCCAGCCGCGACAAAATCCGCGAAATGCTCACCGACGACACCGCCGCCGTCGTCGTGCAGAACCCGAATTTCTTCGGCTGCCTCGACGAACTGTCCGACATCGCCGAACTAACCCACAGCCACAAAGCCATGCTGATCTGCTCAGCCTATCCGATCTCGCTGGGCCTGGTCAAAACCCCCGGCGAAATGGGAGCCGACATCGTAATCGGCGAGGGCCAATCGCTCGGCATACCGCTGTCGTTCGGCGGGCCTTACCTCGGCTTCATGGCCGTCCGCAAAAAACACATGCGGAAAATGCCAGGCCGCATCTGCGGGCGAACCCTCGACCGCAACGGCAAACCCGGCTTCGTGCTGACGCTCCAGGCCCGCGAGCAACACATCCGCCGCGAAAAGGCCACCTCCAACATCTGCACGAACCAGGGCCTATGTGCCTTGACAGCCTTGGTTTACACGTCGCTGCTGGGCAAGGAAGGGCTTGTGAGCGTAGCCAAAAACTGCACCGAGAAGGCTGCCTACGCACGCGACAAAATGCTGGGCATTCCCGGCGTGAATATGCGATTCCCCGGGCGATACTTCTTCAACGAATTCGTGCTGGAACTGCCCAGCCACGCCGACCGCGCGATCCGCCGGCTGCTCCAGGACGGAATCGCCGCCGGCTTCCCGCTGGTGCGATACTATCCCGACATGGAAAACTCGCTGCTGGTCGCCGTTACCGAAAAGCGAACCAAACAACAAATCGACCTCTTTGCACACGCCCTGGAGGGAGCCTTACGATGAAACTGATATTCGAAAAATCCATGCCGGGCCGTCGCGGCATCTCCACCGCCACCAACGACGTGCTGACGACTGTGCGAATCCATCCCGGCCTGCTGCGGGAACACCCCGCCGAGCTGCCGGAAGTTTCCGAGCAGGACGTCTGCCGCCACTTCACCGAACTGTCGAATAAGAATTTCGGCGTGGACACCGGGTTTTACCCGCTGGGTTCGTGCACGATGAAGTATAACCCGAAGGTAAACGAGCGTGTCGCCGCGATGGCTGGCTTTGCCGACCTGCACCCGCTGCTGCCGCAGCTTACCACCGGCGAAATGCTCGTGCAGGGCGCGCTGGCGGTGCTGCACGACACCGACCACCTGCTGCGGAAAATTTGCGGGATGGCCGCCTTCACGCTTCAGCCGCTGGCGGGGTCGCACGGGGAGCTTACCGGCGTGATGATAATGGCTGCGTATCACAAATCCCGCGGCAACCGCAAGACGACCATCCTCATCCCCGACAGCGCCCACGGCACGAACCCCGCCTCGGCAGCCATCGCCGGATACGCGGTCAAGACCATCCCCTCGGACGAAACCGGCGTGATGGATATCGACGCGCTGCGCGATGCCCTGGACGACGAAGTCGCCGGCGTGATGTTGACATGCCCGAACACGCTGGGCATTTTCAATCCGAAGATTGCCGAGATTTGCGAGATGGTGCATGACGTTGACGGGCTGATGTATTACGACGGCGCGAACCTCAACGCCGTGCTGGGCCGTTGCAGGCCCGGCGACATGGGCTTCGACATCTGCCACCTGAACCTGCACAAAACCTTCGCCACCCCGCACGGCGGCGGCGGGCCTGGCAGTGGGCCGGTGGGCGTGTGCGAAAAACTCGTACCGTTCCTGCCGATTTCCATCGTCGAAGAGCGGGAGGACGGCTCGTATTATCTGGACTACGAGCGCCCGCAGTCTATCGGCTATATCGCGCCGTTCTACGGTAATTTTTCCGTCATTCTGCGGGCGTACACGTACATTCTGATGCTCGGCTGCGACGGCCTGGGGCGCGTCAGCGAAAACGCCGTCCTCAACGCCAACTACGTCCGCACGAAACTCATGGCCTACTACGACCTGCCCTACCCGCAGGTCTGCAAACACGAGTGCGTATTCTCAGCCAGCCGCCAGGTCAGCAAAAGCGGCATCCACGCCACGGACGTCGCCAAGGCGTTGATCGACCGCGGCTTCCATCCGCCGACGGTCTACTTCCCGCTGATCGTGCCCGAAGCCCTGATGATCGAGCCGACCGAAACCGAATCCCGCGAAACGCTGGACGAGTTCATCGAAGCGATGATAGAAATAGCAA
>JAIORC010000311.1 GCA_021108335.1 Phycisphaerae bacterium | reverse complement strand
GTCGTGTTGCTGCGGGAATTCCGACGCGCGATGGAACAGCTCGGCGTGGAGGGGGAAATATTCGCTACCGATATCACCGAGGCGTCCAGCGCGTTACAGGTAGCCGATAAAAAATTTCTGGTTCCACGAACCGGAAACGTAAAATACATGCCCGCCCTGAAAAAAATCGTTCACGAGCATGATGTCAATCTGATTATCCCTCTGACGGACTTGGATCTTCGCAGCCTGGCTCGCCACCGGGAAGAACTCCGCGAATCCGGCTGCGAGATCATGATCGGCGACGAGCCGGCGGTTTCTCTCTGCCGGGACAAAAAGAAATTCATGGACTTCGTCGAAAAAACGGGGCTGCCCACCATTCGAACCTTCAGCCTGGGACGGTTCCGCCAGAAACCGTTTTACCCATGCTTCATCAAGCCGCTTCGCGGTTCCGGAGGCATAGGGGTCGCCAAAATCGAATCAGGCCGCCAGCTCCGGGAACATATCCACGTCTTCGGACAACAACTCCTCGTGCAGGATTACATCCCCGGCAAGGAATTCACCATCGACGTCTATCGCACGCGGGCCGGGGAAACAAAGTGCATCGTCCCGCGACAGCGTTTGCTTATACGAAGCGGAGAAGTTGACCAGGCGATAACCGTCCATGACGAAAAACTGATCGCCGCGACAAAAACGCTGTCCGACGCCATCGAAGGCCTGTGGGGGGTGTTCTGCTGCCAGTGCAGGCATAGCGATGACGGTACGAGTTACTTCTTCGAGATCAATCCCCGCTTCGGAGGCGGAAGCCCACTGTCGATTCACGCCGGCGCAGACCTGCCACTTTACGTATTGCAGGATGCGCTGGGGCTGGAAGTTACCGCCGAGATCGGACAATTTACGCCCAACACGCTGCTGATGCGGTATTCCGGCGATTTCGTCCAGACGGTGGACGAGCCTTCAAAACTGCCCGGATTCAAGAGTCCCATAGTAAAATGAGGGAATTTTCAGCGCAATGACTTCGCACCTCGGCAAAATACAGGCGGTAGTTTTCGACATAGACGATTCTCTTTATCCCGAGCAGCAATTTGTCCGCAGCGGATACCATGCCGTCGCCTGCCGGCTTCGCGAACAATTGGGCCGCGACGATCTGTTCGAAGATTGGTTGTGGCAGCGATTCCTGCAAGGCAAAGTCGCCGGAGCATTCAACGACCTGTCCGAAGCCTTCAGCCTCGCCCTGGACGACGCGGAAATTTCTCAACTCGTGGAAATCTACCGGTTCCACCAGCAGCCGGACATCACACCCTTTGACGGAATTGCGGAACTGCTGACGGAAATACGCAAAACCCGCCGCATGGGCATTGTCAGCGACGGGCCTGCCCTCATGCAGCGGAACAAGCTCCGGGCGCTGGGGCTGGAAAACTTTTTCGAAGCCGTCGGACTTACGGACAATCTGGGCGCCGACGCCGGCAAACCAAACCCCGCCGGATTTGAATATGTCCAACAAACCCTGGGCGTGCCTCACGAGAGTTGCGTATACGTTTCGGACAATCCGTCGAAGGATTTTCTCGCGCCCAACCGGCTCGGCTGGCTGACAATCCAGTATCGCAGGCCTGGCCAACTATACGCCGACAAACCTTCGCCGCCCGGCGGAGACGCGCAGCTTATAATCCACAACGACAACCAACTGCTAGCCGCGATTTCCCCCTGACAGGCGGCATCAGCGATATTTTGCGATTATCGCGTCCATTTGCTCAGCCATTTTTTCCATTTCGCTTACCATCTTGAACTGTGTGCGGCAGCGGTCGAGGTTGTGGTTTTCGCGGTGGGTTTTGAAGTAGACGTCGCCGGCGAGGTGGTCGGTAATGAACCGCAAACCGATGGTAAAGGTTATCAGCTTGGCGGAGAAGGCCAGGTGATCTATTTCGGTGTCGGTGAGGAATTCGCGGGCGCTGGCGAGATAGCCGCCGGACAGCCGGTCGAAACGGTCGAGATTCACGCCGACTTTCGACAGGTCGGTTTCGTCTTCCGTGGCGGTGGCGATTCCAAACCGGCACGAGTCGCCGAAGTCGTAATTCACGATGCCCGGCATGACGGTATCCAGGTCGATCACGCAGATGCCCTTGCCCGTTTCGTCGTCGATCATGACGTTGTTGAACTTCGTGTCGTAGTGCGTGATCCGCTCGGGCACTTTTTTCTGTTCGAGCAGGTCCATCAGCACCGGCACGATATCCTGGCGTGCGAGGACGAAGTCGATTTCGGCTTTGCAGCCGGCTGCGCGGTTGGCGACGTCTTTGGCCAGGGCGTCTTGGAACTGCCTCAGCCGCCACGGCGAGTCGCCGAACTGCGGAATCGTTTCGTGCAGGCGGGGAGCCGGAAGGTCGCTGAGCATTTTCTGGAATTCGCCGAAAGCGAAGGCTGCGTTGTAGACGTGTTCCTCCTTCTCGACCACGTCGTAGGTTTTGGCGCCCTCGATGAACTTGTAAGTACGCCAGTAGTTGCCCTCGGAGTCGCGGTAGAAGCAATTGCCGTCCACGGCGTCGATCAGCGTCAGCGTCTCGCGGTCAGGATTGCCGCCGGCTTCGGTAATCTTTTTGCCCAGGTGGACGGTAACCCGCTGGATATTTTCCATCAGTTTTTCCGGCTCGGTGAAAATCAGGTGGTTGATTCGCTGGTGGATGAACCGCACCGGGCCGTCGGAGGTCTGGATTCGGCTGGCGTATGTGTCGTTGATATGGCCCGAGCCATACGGCATGGCCTCGATGAGGGTTCCGTCAATCTGGAAATTCGCGACGACATCTGCGAGATCGTGTTTCATAAGTGTTCCTGTTCAAAAGTTTATGCGACAAGCCGACGATATGCATACTGCAAGCGGGCCAGCCAACGAGTGGACTAATTCTAGTGAAGATTTTATAAACATCAATCCCAATTTTTAGAGCCAGCCCCAAATAATATCGAAACGCGAAATCTGGACTTGATAATATTATTTATCTGATTTACTCTATTCAAATAGCCGATATTTATCGTAATGTGCTGTTGCGAAGACGCTAAGCCTATGGCAAGTTTATTATCGACGACTACCGCTGAAGAGTTACTCACGGAACTGGAAAAGGAAGGTCAGGAGGCCGCCGTACCCGCCGGGGGGGTAATCTACGCCGTTATCAAACGCCTGATGGATATCGCCGTTTCCCTGTCCGCGATCCTGCTGCTGGGGCCTGGGATGCTGCTGGTGGCGGCGATGATCAAGCTGACCAGCCGCGGGTCGGTGATTTTCAAACAAGTCCGAGCGGGCAAAAACTGCCAGCCGTTCACAATGTATAAATTCCGCACGATGCATCCCGACGCGGAAGAAGACCGGGAATTCCTCAGTCATCTGAACTCCCAGAACGGGCCGGTATTCAAAATTCCCGAAGACCCCCGGCTGATCTGGATCGGCAAATTCCTGCGGCGGAGCAGCATCGACGAATTGCCCCAGTTATTCAACGTTTTGATGGGGCAGATGTCGCTTGTCGGGCCTCGTCCGCTCTGGCTGCCCGAAGCCCAGCAGGCCAGGGGCGTAGCTACTCTCCGCACACAGGTTCGCCCGGGCTTGACGTGCCTGTGGCAAATATCAGGCCGCAGTGAATTGACCTACGAACAGTGGATTCTGCTCGACCTCTACTATATCCGCCGGCGAAACCTGCCCCTGGACACCCTGATCCTCGTGCAAACCATCCCAGCCGTACTGTCCACCCACGGAGCATATTAGGCAGGCTTGAGGCTGGAGACCGGAGGTAGTCGCTTCGCTCCCGTCACGGCACCCCACGTCTCTGTATTTTTGCGCCATTCATCATGGCGACCCCTTCGGTGTCGCCATGCCACCCACCAGGGAAATTCAAAGATACAAGGGTGGTGCAAGTACCCATGCGGTTTCCGCCGCGGCACCGGGTCAAAGTAAATCGTGGGCCAATTACGCGGCGGCCTGGGAAGGCCGCCGCGCGGAAATGCCCCCCCCCCGTTTTTGGGTGGCATGGCTTGCTTGCAAGCCATGTGTTTTTCGTCCCCGCGTGGGTGCAAGCACCCACCCTACAAAAACTGTTTTTCCCGGTTCCCAGTTCCTGGTTCCCGTTTCCCGTTTTTCCCCTTTGCTTATTTCAGTCCGCCCCGTTTTTGGACGACGTTATGGGTGTAGGACCATTTGCCCCGTCGGGCCGGGCTCGGCGATCGCCATGGGGGAATTGGCAGCGGTGATGAGGTGGGCAGTTGAGCTTTCTTCTGGAGGTTTTCGGCAGGGGCCTAGAGTACGATCTTCGCGAGGTGCTGCGACCCTTTTATTGGCAGGACGGTCTGGTTTTCGCCGAATCGCCCGCGCCGCAACTCCACAAGGAGCAAACTCAGGACGAAAAATCTCTGCATCTCGGCTTGGCTAATTGGCGGGAGGGGAGGCTCGGCGAGGCCGAGGAGCATCTCTCCCAGGCCTGCGTTGCGAATCGGGAAAACACCCCCGCCCGGGCAGCCCTTGCGTGTGTACTGGAAGAATGCGGGAATTATCCCGTCGCATTGCAGCAATTGTTCGTACTGAATCGCTTTTGCCCCGATCAGCCGGCGATTCAATTCGCCATCGGGCTGTACTGCGAGAAGTGCGACCAGCCAGCCAACGCGTGGGGCTACTATCAACGCGCGATCGAACTCGATGCCGACAACGAACCGGCCCGGATGCGGCTGGCTGCGGTGGCGCTGAAAACCGGGTTGCTGGACGACAGCATAGAGCAATACGTGCACCTTTGCCGCCTGCTGCCCGCCGAGACGCAACTGCGATCGAGCCTGGGCAACCTGTACTTCCTGGCGGAGAATTATCCCAAGGCAGCCGAGATGTTCGAGACCGTCATCGCGATGCTGCCGGACAACTGGTCGTTGAATGACGAGCAAATCGCACGGCTTATCGCACAGGGCGAGCACCGCCGGGCAATCCGAAAGACTCTGGAAGACATTGAAACGCAGGGGCCGTTCGCGGATTTGTATCTACGCCTGGCGAATCTCTACAGCATGGCCGGCGACGACGGGCCGGCGGTGAACAATTACCTGCGGGCGTTGAACATTCAGCCCGGCTACCAGGACGCCCTGGTGAAGCTGGCGACGCATCATCTCCTGTTCGGCCGATGGGAGGAATCCGCCGAAACCTTCGGCAAAGCCGCGGAAATAAACGACCGGCTGGTCTTGAACTATATCGGCATGGGCGTGGCGCAGGCGATGGCCGACAAGATGAACCGAGCCGCCCACAGTTTCGAACTGGCGACGTCCATCGAGCCGAACAGCACGCTTCTGCAGGCCCAGATGATCCGCCTGCACTGGAAAATTTTTGTCGCCGGCGAATCGCCGGATTCCCCGATAGCCGACCCGCCGCAAGACACCGGCCAGGCCGACGAGCGGGAAATACTGCAAAACGAACTCCAATGCCACGTCGAATGGGTTGCCCAATATCCCGAAAACGCCCTCTCGCGATTCAATTACGCGGTGCTCCTTCGCTCGTCGGGCCGGGCCATCGAGGCTACGCGGGAATTCCTCCGCGTGAGCCTGCTGCATCCGACCCACCTGCCGGCATTGGCCAAGCTCGGCGTGTTGCTCAAGGAGCAGGATCGCGACGAATTCGCCGCGCGGATATTCCAGCGGATTCTGAGGCCGGACGAAACGCGGCTGAATTTCTATTACGGGATGGCCCAGGCGTTTCACACGCCCGGCGGCATGGAAAAACTCGCCGCCACCGACGAAATCGTCAAAAACCTCGCCGACCCCCGCGAATTCCTG
>JAIORC010000062.1 GCA_021108335.1 Phycisphaerae bacterium | reverse complement strand
AGATCGTCTTGCCGACGATTCCCGATTCCAAAGCCAGCGGAATTGTTATCAGTTGTAGCGGTATGAAGGGCAGCGACATTCGAGGTCAGAACCATGCCCGTGCCGACGGCAAAGTAGTGCGGCCACAACTGGTGATGGTTGACGACCCGCAGACGACCGAATCGGCATGGTCGCCTTCGCAAAGCCAGCGCCGCGAGGCGATACTTGCCGGCGACGTTCTCGGCATGGCAGGCCCAGGCAAAAAAATCGCCGGGCTGATGGCCTGCACCGTAATCCGCCCTGCCGACATGGCGGACAACATCCTCGACCGGGATAAACACCCCGACTGGCAAGGCGAACGGACAAAGATGGTCTACAGCTTCCCCACGAATGAAAAGCTCTGGGCGAAGTACGCCGAAATCCGTGCCGACAGTTTACGCAACGATGGTAACGGCTCCGAAGCCACCAAGTTCTACCGTGAAAACCGTGAGGCTATGGATGCCGCTGCAGTCGTCGCCTGGCCGGAGCGCCACAACGAAGATGAATTGTCGGCACTACAACACGCGATGAATCTCAAATTCCGCGACGAGGGTGCATTCTGGGCGGAATACCAGAACGAACCGATCGTCGAGGCTGAGGGTGAGGAGATGCTCAGTGCCGAGGAGATCGCCGCCAAGACCAATGGCTATGCCAAAAGCACGATTCCATTGGGCTGTAATCACTTGACGATGTTCATCGACGTGCAGCAGAAGGCGCTCTTCTGGACACTCTGCGGATTCGAGGACAATTTTACCGGCTATGTTCTGGACTATGGCGCTTGGCCAGATCAGAAGCGGGCGTATTTTACATTGCGGGACATGCACAAGACGATCCAGCAGGCCAAGCCAGACGCTGGGCTGGAAGGCGCTATCTACAACGCCCTCGAAAAACTGGCGGGCGAAACCCTCCCGCGCGTATATCGCCGCGAGGACGGAGCCGAGATGCGTATCGACCGCTGCCTGATCGACGCCAACTGGGGCCAGAGCACCGACGTAGTGTACCAGTTCTGCCGGCAGAGCCAGTTTGCCGGGATTGTTTTGCCAAGCCACGGCAAGTATGTCGGCGCGTCTTCCATGCCGTTCAGCGAATACAGGCGAAAACGCGGCGACCGCGTCGGCCATCATTGGCGAATCCCAAACACCACCGGCAGACGCCAGGTTCGCCACGTCCTGATCGACACGAATTACTGGAAATCCTTCGTTCAAGCCCGCCTGGCGGTGGCGATGGGCGATCCGGGTTGCCTGAGCCTGTTCGGACGCGACGCAGGCAAGCACCGCCTGCTGGCCGATCACCTGATAGCCGAGTTCCGCATAAAAACCATGGCCCGCGACCGCGTGGTCGATGAGTGGAAACTCCGCGCCACCCGCCCTGACAATCACTGGCTCGACTGCATCGTCGGCTGCGCGGTGGCTGCCAGTATCCAGGGCGCAAATCTCGAAGGTATGGTACAGCACCGTTCCGCTCCAGCCAAACGCATCAAACTATCGGACATTCAGCAGGGGCGACGGTGATGGCAGTGATCAAATCCAAACAGAAGGAATCGCCGCACGTCGGGCTTACCTGTCGGGACTGTGGCTGCGGGCATTTTCTGACGGTTTATACGCGCCGCCGCAACGACGGCATTGTCCGGCGTAAGCGCTGCCGGCATTGCGGGCAGGCAATCACGACCCGCGAGAAGGCTATTTAAGACGAATGAGACGAAGAAAATCGACTGCATACCATATCTGGTACGAAGTTCATCCGACCGGGAGATTGCATCTACACATCGGGGAAAACCGCCGACAGTACGTTCGCCGGGGCAGGGATGCTTAAAGGGCATTACGGCATGAAAGGATTCGCATGGTTACGAAAAACAATATCGACACACTGGTAAAAACCCATATACACCTGGCCGACGAGGCGATGAGGCGCTATCGCGGCAGGTTTTGCGGGGTGGCATTCGATGATATTTACAGCGACACGCTGATGGGGCTGTTCCAGGCCGCCCGGCGATATCGAACCAACGAAAAAGCGAGTTTCACCACGTTCGCCCGCCGGAAAATCCGCCACGCCATCCAGGACGGTTTTCGTACTCGGGATTATCTGACCCGAACGCATCGACGGCAGGTAGGCACCGATGGGCCGAAAAGCATCAGCCTCAACAGCTTGAGCGAAAACGGCGATCCGTTCGCGGCTGAAGACCGGAATCTGCGGACAGTGGATGAGCGGGACACCATCGCTTTCCTGACGAGTGTCTTTTCGTTTCGGCTGTATCTGATGATTCAGATGTATTTTTGGGACGGGATGACCTATGAGCAGATCGGCCAGTATGTCGGACTAAAGGGAGAGAAAGTCGGGCGTCTGATCCGCGGCGCTCTTGAGGAAATGAGACAGATGCATCTTCGAGCGGCGGGATAATCAATGGCTGACGATTTGAATAATACGATTGCAGAAAACGCCGCCGGGCCACGGAAGGCTTCCGGCGATTCTGGCTCCGTTGAGCAGCATTCTTTGACCGATCAGATCGCCGCCGACAAGTTTCTGGAATCGAAGAAGGCCAGCCGGTCGAATGGACTCGGCATTAAGCTGGTCAAACTTAGCCCGGGAGGTACGGTATGAAGCTGGCCTGGCCACGAAAAAATAGAAGGAAGGCCCGCCGTACTCTCCCGGCTTCGCTTGCCGCTGCCGAGCCTGCAGTGCTCCTCCAGGACAAATCGCCCGGCCAAGGCGCGGTTGTCGTTCGTGCGAAGTACGACGCCGCACAAACGAGCGTTGAAAATGTCCGGCATTGGGCGATGGCTGATGGGCTTTCGGCGGATTCGGCTAATAGCGCCGACGTTCGCAAGAAACTCCGCGAGCGTGCCCGTTACGAGGTGGCGAATAACAGCTATGCCAAGGGCATCGTGCTGACAATCGCCAATGACACCGTCGGCACCGGGCCGCGGCTTCAAATGCTGACGGAAAACAGTAAAGCCAATCACGCAATCGAACGGGCATTTGCCGATTGGGCGCAGGCAGTCAACCTGGCTGAGAAGCTCCGGGCGATGCGAATGGCCAAGACGACCGATGGCGAGGTCTTTTCCGTATTGACAGCCAACCACCTGATCGATTCTCCGATCAAGCTGGACGTGCGGCTGGTTGAGGCCGACCGCATCGCTTCACCGATGCTCACTAAAAATATTTTCAGTGAGCACGGGATCGACGGCGTCAACTTCGACGGTTGGGGCAACCCAGTCAGTTACAATATCCTGCGTTACCATCCCGGCGATCTTGGGGCGTGGCGGAATGAATATGACATGCTCAATGCCGCCGATGTGATTCACTATTTCCGCTCGGATAGGCCTGGGCAACATCGCGGCGTACCGGAAATCACCCCGGCATTGCCGTTATTTGCACAATTGCGGCGTTACACGTTGGCGGTGTTGGGCGCTGCGGAGACCGCCGCAGACTTCGCAGCCGTGCTTTACACCGACTCTCCAGCCAACGGCGAAGCGGCTGCTATCGAGCCGCTGGATATTGTCGCACTCGAAAAACGGATGGCCACCACGTTGCCGGACGGCTGGAAGCTCGGGCAGCTCAAAGCCGAGCAGCCCTGCACCAGTTACGCGGAATTCAAACGCGAAATCCTGAATGAAATCGCTCGCTGCCTGAATCTGCCGTACAACATCGCCGCATGTAACAGTAGCGGTTACAACTACGCCTCCGGCAGGCTTGACCACCAGACCTATTACAAATCCATCCGGGTTGAACAGGCCCATTTGTGCGGAAACGTGCTGAACCGAATTTTTCAGGCCTGGTGCAACGAGGCGATGTTGACCAGTGAATTAGCTGTTCTTCGTACCGTCAGCAGTGTGCCGCACCAGTGGTTCTTCGACGGCACCGAACACGTCGATCCAGCCAAGGAAGCCAACGCCCAGTCAACACGTATCAAAAGCCTTACTACCACGCGGGCGGCTGAGTTCGCCCGCCAGGGTAAGGATTGGGAGACCGAACTTCGCCAGATAGCGAAGGAAAAACGACTTATGGACGAGTTGGGCTTGACGCAGGAACAGGCCCCACCGGCAACGCAAGAAGACAAAGACACTGAAAAAATTACAGAGGAAGAAGTAAATGAAATCATCGAAGAAGCCAATTCAAAGAAGTAAACAGATTCCAGATCAATTGCAGATGCTCTGCCCGTTGAATGTCGAGGCTGCAGGCGAAGGCAAAACCACGCCGCGATTTTCCATGGTCGCTTATACCGGCGGCGTGATGAAGATCACGGGGTTCCCGCATCCGGTTGTGGTGGACTTGGAAGGGCTGTCAATCGACCGTCAGGATATTCCGGTTCGGCTGGATCATAACCCTCGTCAGGGCGTAGGACACACCACGGAAATAGTTGTCGTGGACAATAGTATTCTGGCGGAAGGGATCGTCAGCCGGGATACAAGCTGGGCACGGGATGTCGCCAAATCCGGCGTGAACGGTTTTCCGTGGCAGGCAAGTATCGGGGCTGCCGTCATCGAAGCCGAGTTCATCCCGCACGGTACGCCGGTGACGGTCAACAATCAAACGTTCGAAGGGCCGCTGCACGTGGTACGCAAGGCCATACTCAAAGAGATCAGCTTCGTAGACTGCGGAGCCGACGCAAACACCCAGGCAAAAATCGCCGCAAAGCAGAAGGAGTTTTCCATTATGGAAAAAGTAGCAACGAAGACTGATGAAGAAATCAAGGCCGAAGAGGCAGCCAAGGCAGAAGCCGAAGAAGCCGCTAAGGCTGCCGAAGCAGCGAAGGCTGAAGAAGCCGCCAAGGCAACCGAAGAGGCTACGCCCGCAACGGTAGAGGCTTCTGCCGCCGATCCCGTCGCCGATATGCGGCAGCAGATGGCTGCCGAGACTCGCCGGATCGAGGCTATCCGCAAGGTCTGCGACAGCAAGCACCCGGACATCGAAGCCAAGGCCATCGAAGAAGGCTGGGATACCACCAAGTGCGAACTGCATGTCCTGCGGGCGTCGCGCCCGACAGTGCCTGCCGTGCATACTCTGCCGCGACAAACCGGCCCCAAGGTATTCGAGGCTGCGGCGCTGATGGCGGCTGGCATGACGAACACGAATATCGAGGCTGCCTACGCCGAGCCGATTCTCGAAGCCGCCGACAAACTGCGAGGCATCGGCATTCAGGAATTCTGTGAACTTGCATGTGGGCAGCAATTGCCCAGGTTCCGGCGGGACGCGAGCGGCTGGCTGCAGGCTGCTTTCAGCACCGCTTCCTTGCCGGGCATTTTGAGCAACATCGCCAATAAGATGCTGCTGGAAGGCTACAATTACGTCGAGGACGCCTGGCGGCGGGTCTGCAAAATCGCGTCGGTGAACGATTTTAAGGAGCATTCCCGCTACCGCATGACCGGCAGCTTCAAGTTCGAGCAGGTCGGTCCCGATGGCGAGCTCAAGCACGGGCAGATCGATGAGCAGAAGTTCGGCCAGAAGGCCGACACCCACGGGATCATGTTCGCTTTGACCCGCCAGATGATTATCAACGACGACATGGGTGCATTCACCGACATCCCGCGGCAGATCGGCATGGGTGCGGGCGAAAGTATCGCCGATGCGGTCTGGGCTTTGCTGCTGTCCAACCCGGTGCTGGCTGACGGCAAGGCGTTCTTCCATACCGACCACAAGAACTACCAGACGGGTGCTACTACTGCCCTGACGGTTGACGGCCTGACGTTGGCTGAGGTGATGTTCGGCGAACAGATCAAGCCCAACGGTCGGCCGCTGGGTATCCCGGCCCGGCTGCTGCTGGTGCCGACGGCATTGAAGGTTCCCGCCGA
>JAIORC010000336.1 GCA_021108335.1 Phycisphaerae bacterium | reverse complement strand
ACTGAAGGAGAAATAAGATGATCACACTGCGACTGGTAATCTCTGCCGGTGTAATGGCCATGGCGTTGGCATCGACGTCCATCGGGGCGCAAAAACAAGACATAGCCACCAAGGTTACGCCGAAAGCGGATAAGGTGGTGCAGGACCTCCTGGCGAAAGTAGGTCGCTACGAGGTGCCCCCCAAGGTAATGAAGGCCCTTCGAGCAATGGCCCCCCAGCGTCTCTCCTCGGCCTTGGCCTATGAGCTTCTGTTCTATGAGCATCGCGAAGCCACCCTGCAAGTGCTGAAGAAGCTGCCTGCCATGAAGGTTGTAGAGCCGGCGCTGGTTCATGCCCTGCAGTACGGCACCAACCAGCAACAACTGCTGGCAATCTCGCTGGTGCGGAAGTGGGATGTGAAGGCTGCGATCCCGGTGCTGCTGGGTGACGTGCTGGAAAATGATTACGTTGCTTACCGCGAAATCCGGGAGACCGACTCACGTATGCACTGGAGAAGTAAGATCGTGGCCGGTGTGTTCTCTTCGGCCTGCGGGGCGCTGCGTGCCCTGACGGACGGCAAGATCGGTATGCGTTTGAGCGCCTCTGGCGCTACCGGCTGTTACGAGCCCGCCAAGGCAAAGTGGCGGGCATGGTGGAAGGTTCAAGGCCCCAGGCTCTACCCCGATGTCTATCGCAAGGAGTCGAACTTCTCGTCCGAAAAGGACGTCATGAGTTTCTGCCAAAAGGCGATAGGGCGGTGGGGGCCGAATGTCGAGAACCGCGTTCGCAAAGCGTTGCGGAACCACGCTGCCGAGTACAATGTGCCGCCCCGGCCGAACCGGAAGAATATACGCCCCGAGAAGCTTAACGCACCGCGTGAGCTATGGTGCGAGTCCGGTATGGCCGTGCTTCTGCAGGAAGCGGTGCTTGCCGGTCGTGCTCCCTCCAAGGCGGACGACGCAGCACGCAGCCGGCAGCGGCTGGCACTGATGTGTATTGCGAAGGTCTGCCCGGCTGATGCCGGCAGCGTCGTCTCGGCACTGGATTGGCTCCGGAGGAGCGGTCGGGTCTTCGACGACGTGGCGTGGGTGGAAGCCCTGCGAAACAAACACTGCCCCGCTGCGGCAACGCTGCTCGGGAAGGTCTTGGGCGAAGTTAAAGACCCAAAGACGCTCTTCCAGGGCGTTGACGTGCTGGGCTCCATGGTTTGCCTGGAGGCGTTCCCGGCTCTGGTGGGTATGATCGGTCGAGTCAGCGACGATGATGGGTATGATCGGAGGGTGATCAAGGGCCTCCGGAGCTTGATGTCGCGTGGCCCTATGCACGAAAAAATCATGGTCAAGACCCTCATTCCGCTTCTGTCGCACAGGGACGACTCCACGTCCCTTGCAGCCTTGGCAACTCTCGGCAGCGCAATGCACAAGCCTTACATTAAGGCTGCCATTTCGGCCATCGAATCGGCCGCCGCCAAGTGGACTGGTGAGAAGAAGCGCGTAGCCAAAGTGCAGTTGTATAGGTTGCGGCGGGAGCAGAACCGTTCCTTGGATGACATCCTTAGAGACGCGCGTCTTTGATCGATGAGTCGGCGGCGGTTATTTTCCCACTTCTTTCCAGAGTGCTTCTTCGACTTTTTTGAATTTTTTGAAGGATTCGAGGAGATTCTTTTTTACCCGCTGGATTTCCTTTGCGGTGGTGGGGTCTTTGGGGTCGAGGCCCTGGAGCGACTTGAGCTTGATCACGGCTGTGTTGAGCTGGTTGGCACCGTCGTCGAAGGCGCGAGCGGCATCGTAGAGGTTTACTGAGCGCATCTTCTTGTCGTCCGGCTTGTAGAACAGCCGCCAGGGATTGCGGCGGATTTCGGTGCTGGCAGACTTGAGATTGGCCGAAACCGCCACCATGTTGTCGATCATCGCGTCGATGCTGTCGGCATTTTCCACCAGGATCAGCTTTAGCTTTTCCGTGGAAACGTCGAGATGATTGGCTGTCTTCAGCACGGAAGTAGCGATCTTGCGGACATTTACGATGATGCCGCCGAGATCCTTCTGCACGTATTTGTCGATTGTCGTGCTCGTGGCGGCGAGGTTTTTCATGGTCGTCGCGAGGTTCGCCGCGATGGAATCGCTTTGTTTCGGGTCCAGTTGCGGAGCCAGACCGTGCGTAATCTTCGCCACGTCCTCGGAGGCTTCCAGCAGCTTTGCGACCACCTGCTTGATCTGGGCCAGCAGCGAGGCCTTCTTTGACGCGTCCAGCTCATCGCCCAGCGTAGTCGAAATATCCTTGAGGCTGTTCATGACCTCATCAAATCCGCCGGCCTCCACGTGAATGGGGTGGGAAGAGTCCGCCAGGGCGGCGTCTTTGCTGCCGCGAAAAGTAATCACCAGCATGCTGCCGCCGAGAAAGCCCGCCTTAACCTTCGCTTTACCGTCGGTATGGATTTCAAATCCCGGCTGATTGATATTGGTCTCGTAAATCACCCGCCGCGATTTGTGATCGATGTAAACCGAAGTAATTTTGCCGATTTTCACATCGCCGACCATGACGCTGCTTTCAGTCAGCAGACCCATCGAACCGTCTTTAACATCGCTGTAGAACACCGCCCTGGACTTCGTGGTGTCGAAGATGTCGGCAGCTCCCATCCATAGAATCACTCCCAGCATCACCGCCAGCGCAACCATCACGAAAATGCCCGCTTTCAATTCATTGGTTTTCTTTTTCGGCATAATATTCTCCATCGTTACGGCCACAGGCTTGCCCCAAGGGGGTTACAAACCCATGCCACCAACGCCACAGGTTACAAACCTGTGCCACCAATGGCTATCTGTTATAGCTTGCCTCCCAGGGCAGCATTTAAAATATCTTCTTCGTATCCACTGGCCTGCCGGCGTTGTGTAATCGGGCCTTGCGAATCGCCGCGCAGGAACTGGCGGATCAGGTCAATTCTATCGTCGCCGGTAGGCTCACCGTCGCGTATCGCCTCGAATTCCTCGCGTCGCCCTTCCATCAACACTCTACCTTTATCGAGCATTACCATTCTGTCGGCGATGCGGAAGGCTGAGTCCATTTCGTGGGTTACGACCACGCTGGCGACGCCCAGCTTCTGCGACAGGTCCATCATCAGGTGGTCGATTTCGGCGCTGGTTACCGGGTCCAAGCCGGCTGACGGCTCGTCGTAGAACAGTATTTCCGGGTCCAACGCCACCGCCCGCGCCAGGCCCGCCCGCTTTTTCATGCCCCCGGAAATCTCCGCCGGCATGAGGTCGACTGCCTCTCGCAAACCCACCTGTTCCAGCTTGATCTTGACCATAATGTCGATCGTTTCCTCGTCCAGGTCGGTATGTTCCTGCAACGGCAGCGCGACGTTTTCGCCGACGGTCATCGAATTGAACAACGCCCCGGACTGGAAGAGTATCCCAAATCGCTTGCGAAGTGTGTCCAGTTCCGGGTCGTCCATATCGGTTATGTCCTTGCCGAACAACTCGACGTGGCCCTCATCCGGGGACATCGAGCCGATCATGTGTCGCAGGCAGGTGCTCTTGCCACAACCGCTGCCGCCCATGACCACCAGCATCTCGCCGGGATAGACCTCCAGACTCACGCCGTCCAACACCGTATGATCGCCGAACCGCTTGACCAGATCGACCATCCGGGCGACCGGCATGGCTGATGGAATCGGATTGTCGTTCTTCTGCGTTTGGATCATGTAATTCCGCTACAGTTTGAAGACATAGAATACCACCGTAAACACGCCGGCGGCGGCAATGATAGCCACTATGGAATACACCACCGTCATGGTCGTCGCGTTGCCGACACCCTCCGCCCCGCCGCGAACCTTCAGGCCCTCGAAGCAGGCGATCAGGCTTATCAGCAGGCCGAACACACCCGCCTGAATCATGCCGGTATAGAAGTCGCGATATTTCAGAATATCCCGCATCGATTTCCAATACTCCCGGTAAACCTCCGGGCCGAGCGCTATTTTCCCGATAAAATATCCGCCCGCAGCGATCATCAGGTCGGCGATGGGCGTCAGCAGGAGCATCATGAGTATGGTCGCCAGCACGCGCGGGACTACCAGGAACCGCACGGGATTCAACGCCATCGCCTCCATCGCCTCGATTTCCTCGGCTACGACCATCGTACCGATTTCCGCGGCTATCGACGCCCCGGCAAAACCGCTGAGCACGACAGCCGTGATGATAGGCCCAAGCATGCGGAAACCCGCAATGCCGATAATCGAAGATATCTGCCCCTGCTGCGAGTACAGCGCAAGCGGCGGCTCCATCTGCAACGCCAGGATCATGCCGATAAACCCCTGCACCAGCATCACCACGCCGAGACTTTTGATGCCGACGCGGATCATCTGCGTACTGACAGCCACACCGTCCAGCCGCACCTTTTTGGTAAACAGGCCAAGGCCGATCCATCGCATCGTCTTAACGAGCAGCAGCGACAGGCCACCGATGTAGGTGAGGTTGCCCAGCACCTTCGCACCAATCGCTTCAACAGGATTTCGTCGCGACCCGTGGTCCATGCCTACTCCATCGCCTGCTCTTCGGTGTCGAATATCTGGAATACCGTGTCAAGACGGGTAATTTCGAAAATGCTGCGCACCCTGTCCTGGAGGGAAACCAGTTTCAGTGGTATTTCCAGTCGGCGGCTTCGGCTGAGCAGCTTCACCAGGCTTGCCACGCCGGAGGAATCCATGTACGACACGCCGACGAGATTGACGATCATCAGCTCCGGCTTTTCGCTGAGTACGTCTATCAATTCGGTCTGCAAGGCTGTGCTGTGGTGCAGGTCGATATCGCCCACCACATCCACGATGGCGGTTTTATCCCGCCACCTGACATTTTTTACGGGTGAATTATCCATTGTTCTGTTCCTCTCTTTGCGTAACGCGTTTTTTCATTACCAGTAGCGTGCCGCCGCCCTCAGCCGACTGATATTCCACGCAATCCATGCATTCACTGATGATATAAACGCCCAGCCCGCCGGGCCTGACGTCGTCCAACTCGCGGGAATGAATTTTCTCTTTCGGCACGACGCAGCCGTAATCCCGCAAGGTTATGCTCAACTCGCCGGCCCGGTCGATCAATTCGATTTCGATAGGCTTATCGGCCCGGTCTCCATAGGCGTGGCGGATGATATTGGTCAGTGCTTCATCCACCGCCAGCGTTACTTTGCCGGCTGCATCCGCATCGAAACCCATCCGACAGGCGAAAAGCTCGACCTTCCGCCGAACTTCCCCAAGGGCTGCCGGGTCGGAAAGAATTTTTATCTGTAAAGACTGATCCGTTAGCTCGCTCATTAATGGTTCCATAAATTTCCATTTGCCTTCCCTGGCGGTTTTTATTTTCGCTTCCGTTTCGGCTAGGGCTTGGGGCGGCTGCCCAGCCATTGTCTCCATTTTTCGACAGCCTTTTGGCGCACGTCCGGCGAATCGTAAAATTTCCAGCCAAGCTCGGCGAACTGCTTTTCGCCCACGATTTTCTCCAGGGCGAGACTCGCGAAAAGCCGCACTTCCGATTCGGTATCGCTAAGACGATCCACCAGCAGCGGCAACGCCTTGGAATTACGGGTTTTGCCGGCCTCGACGGCTGCCTCGATTCGCACGGCGGGGTCTTCGTTCTGCAATCGCTGAAAGATAGTGCCCACTTCCGGGGTCGATGCGACACAACCGCCCCAGAGCATCCCCGCCAGCAACAAACCCGCCAAAATTATCGTATCCCGCTTCACTACGCTAGCTCCCTGTAAAATGCGTCCTGAAAAAGGATTATAGTTGCAGTTCCGCCATGTACCAAAGAATTATTACAAGGATTTGCAATATCAATTTTGGGTAGGCCGGGTCTTGACCCGGCAATTGCATGG
>JAIORC010000026.1 GCA_021108335.1 Phycisphaerae bacterium | reverse complement strand
CTGGTCATGTTCATGAAATCCTGGATCGACCACGCAGAACGCCTGAAGTGGATCACCTTGATACATCCTAACCGCCGCAGCAACTGGGTGTCGATGGAATGCAACGGGCTGGGGCACATTGCGATCCTCTTTCCCGAATGCCGCGAGGCGGCGAACTGGAAGCGTATAGCCGCAGGCCGGCTTCGCAAGGAATTGAAGTTGGATGTCTATCCCGACGGGGTACAGATTGAATTGACGCCCACCTACCACGAAGTAACACGCAAAAACTGCGCGGCGCTGTTCCATATTGCAAAATGGAATAAGGTTCCCCTGTCTGCGGATTATCTCAAAGCCATGGAGGGTATGTACGCATACTGCCTCAAAGCCATGACTCCCGAACATCGCCTCCCTCCCCTGAACGATTCCGCGTACATAAACATCAAGAAGACTCTGCTGAGGGGTGCCGAGCTCTTCGACCGGCAGGACTTTCTGTGGGGGGCCACCGGGGGCAAGCAGGGCAAAAAACCGGATTACACGTCGGTCATGTTTCCATGGGCTGGACAGTACGTGATGCGCTCCGGATGGGGCAAGGACGATCTCTACTTGATGTTCGAATCCGGCCCGTTCGGCCAGGGACATCAACACGAAGACAAGCTCTCGATGTTCATGTATGGGTTGGGCCGTGTCCTGCTGACCGAGGCCGGCAGCTACCATTACGACCACAGCAAATATCGGAAGTACGCCATCGGAAGTTGGGCGCACAACACGATCCTCGTGGACGGATTGCAACAGCATCGCAAGGGACTCGGAAACACCTACGTGTCCAAAAAACCGGTGAACGATCTATGGATACATAACAAAGTCTTTGACGCCGCCGACGGCGTGTATGATTCAGGATATGGGCCAAAGCGCAAAACGCGTGTCAAGCATGAGCGCACGGTGGTTTTTCTACGGGGCGATTATTGGGTCGTGCTGGATCGGCTTTACGCCAAGGGAAAGCACAACTACGACATCCTGTGGCACCTCAACAACAAAGCCGCCGGCTACAATGCCAAGACCCTGGCTGCATGGGGCAAGGATCCGGGGGTGGCGAATCTGCTGGTTACTCCGGCTTCGACGAAGAATTTGAAGTTGGATATCGTTGTCGGACGTGAGAAACCCGTGCTTGGATTTGCGCCCGTGCGCGGCAAAAATCCGATCCCCGTGCTCGACTATAAACTGCAAAAGACCGGCGACGCAACGTTAGCCTGGGCACTGACGCCTTACCGTTCAGCCGTGCCGTCTGTTACCGTATCCCTGGACGAGCGCAAGGGCGGATCCGTTATCACTGTCAAGCATCCCAAGGGCAAGGACACGATCTACATCGCCGCGCGTGGAACCACATGGCCGGTCAAAGTGGGAGAAAAGCAGATAAAGGTAGCAGGCGTACACGTCGAGCGAACCGGCCCGACAAGCCAAAAGACTCGCCCCAGCCGGTAAAGGGAAATAACCTCGATAATCCTGCTCTGGAGATGGTCTCTAAAAATAACAAATTAAACGTGTACATGTAAAATAGGATGAGTAAAACCGATGATATCGGACAAGGATTTTTTTCAAAAAATAAACCTCGATTATCTCGGGCTGAAAAAGGTAAGGGAAGCTCTAGCAGTAGATGATTGCTCCCGGGCTAAAACCGAGTTTGTGAATTATATGCAAACCCGAAATGGCCCGCTTTATTTTCCTCTGGATATACATGCGGATGCGAATGTCATCAGGGAAGCGGATTTGGTGATGGATCATACTTTCGCTCCTTGTTACACATATCCGCCCACGACTATTGGCAAGGAAATCGAATGGAACGAAGACCCGGTGGGGGACGAACAATGGGCGATTGCATTGAATCGGCATCATCACTGGTGTGTTCTCGGAAAAGCATACGCACGGACTGGGAACGAAAAATATGCCGGGGAATTTGTCGCACAACTGTTGAGCTGGGCACAAAAAATGCCGGTCAAAATACCAGGCAGAAATAATTACATCGATGGATTCTCAGATGATGCCACTCTTCATTTCAATGCCGGTATTCGCGCCGGTTTGACCTGGATTCCTGCGTATTATTATTTTCAAAACTCACCTTCATTTAGGACTGATGCAAAGATAACCATGTTCAAGCTTCTTTGGGAACACGCCGACTATCTTTCATATCCAAAGCATTTTTATGTTGCGCACAATCATGGCATAATGGAAACCAATGGTTTTATGGCAATCGCGATAATGTTTCCGGAATTCAAGAAATCGTCTTCATGGCAAAAACTTGGCTGGCAGCGATTTGATGAAATGATGGACAGGCAGGTATATCCTGACGGTTTTTTAAAAGAGCTGACGACGCATTATCATTGCGTATCTCTGGTTGATGTTGGAATAACCAGTATTTTGTTGGCAAAGGTAAATGGGATTACAATACCCCAAAAGTACGTGAATCAATTGGAAAGGATGTATGAATGCCTGATGTATTTTGTCAAGCCTGACGGCACCGCGCCAATGACTAACGACTCTGATGTTGGCCCGGGGCGGGAAGCGCTTAAACGGGGGGTGGAAATATTTGACCGGCCTGATTTTAGTTATGTGTATTCCGAAGGCAAAAAAGGCACCGAGCCGGAAAAGAAGTCTATTGGGTTTCCTTATGCCGGCATCTATATCATGAGAAGTAGCTGGGATCCCATGGCAAAGTATCTTTCATTTGTCTGTGGGCCGCAGGGAACATGCCATGTGCATCGCGACAATCTCAATATCGATCTCCATGCTTACGGCCGATCACTGATTGTCGATCCGGGCAGATATAAATACAGTGATGATAAATTCGCAAATTTCTTAAGATTTTCCAGCAAAGCGCACAATACGGTAATAGTAGACGACTCAGAGCAGAACTGGTGGGAAGACGAGGCCGAGAAACCATTAAAGGATAATTGGATAAATACCGCAGGCTTTGATTATGTTGAAGGCATCCACACCACCGGATATGAAACAGTGCCGGATGTTATCCACCAACGAAATATACTCTTTATTAAGGATGAATATTGGGTTGTATGGGATATCATGACGGGTTCCGGCATTCATTGCCTTGACCAGTTCTGGCATTTTACCCCTTGCCGGGTTGAGATCGATGATAAGAAAAAAATCGTACGAACAATACAGCCCAACACCGGTAACATAATTATTGCCCCGGCAGATGCGGACAAATTATCCTTGAAAATTGCCGAGGGCCAAGACGATCCCGTGCAGGGATGGTATTCTCCCGAATATGGATTCAAAGAACCTTCACCGGCAGCTATTTATACCCAATCAGAAACTGAACTGCCGGCAAATATGGCTACTGTTCTCTATCCGTATCCGGCGGGGCATAAGCCTGAAATATCGGTATCCCGAATGTCGGTGCTGGAAAATGAAAAACCGCTCTCATCGGCACGGGCGTCGGGGCTGGAGATCAAGGTAAATGAAAAAAGAAAAGATTACATTCTGGCTTCTCACCAGACACCGTCACGAAAAAGATGCGGACAGTTTACATTTGATGGGCAGCTAACATACATTTCGCAAAACGCCGCGGATAATTTATTGCGGATACTTGCCAAAGATGCTTCCTCCCTGCGCGATAATAACAAAGAAATATTCATATCTGATATTGTTCTTTCAGATGTCGAAATATTATACGCGGATAAAATCCTGAAAGTATATGCCTCTCACATCGGCAACTTAAAAGTATATGCACCAGCAACGGATAAGGTACTATTCAACGGCAGGGAGAAAAAATTCACCAGGGAAGGGGATTTTATTACTCTGGTTTCCACTTAAATGAGCCCTGAGCCAAAAGATATTCAGGGAAAATGAAACTATGAATTCCAACATTTTATGGGAACCGGCAATATACGAACACAAAGCAGCCTTGATTGACCGTGCGGCAGGAGATGTTGCTTGCTCTGCTGAATTGCTGACTGAAGCGATTCTGTCTGAATATGAAGTTTATAAGCCGGATTTTCTTACTGTTGGTGTGGATATATACAACATTGAGGCTGAGGCATGTGGCGCAGAGGTCATACCGGGCAATGCGGGAGATTGTCCGGAGATTCGTGCGAATATATTGGATTTGGCCAATCTGCCGAGCGAGCTGGACTTGCCTGCCGTGCCTGCAAGCGGACGTTTTGGAGTGATGCTTGAGGCAGGAAAACGTATTCAGGATAAACTTGGCCATCTCGTTTCTGTAAGAATTGCCGCAAGTGGACCGACAACTATTGCGGCTAAGTTGGTTGGCTTGCAGGAACTTATTATGGGAATGGCCCTGGAAAGTGATGCGGCGTCCGTTATTTTGGATTTTTCCATCGCCCTGGCTGCGAAATGGTGTCGGTGCTTACGTGCGGAAGGGCTGGATGTGGTTGTTTTTGACAGTGTTGCTTCGCCGCCTATGATTAGTCCTGATATGTATACTCGAATTATTCAGCCATTGCATACGCGGCTTATGAGCGTATTACACAAACTTGGGCAGGATGTACGTCCGTTAATTATTGGAGGTGATACTACGCTGCTGGTGCCGATGCTGATCGAAACAGGCTCGAACATGGTTATCTGTGATTTTAATGCTGACGCCGTGGAGTTTGCGGGCTTAATTCCTGCGGGAAGCCAACTGCAGGTACGGCGTAACGTCAACCCGGGAGTTCTGACAAAAAGTGAAGAAAATCTGCATGACATCGTTGAACAGTTCGTCATGGACCTCAGACGCTTTGCTAAACCTGTCGCCGGTACCGGGATTCTGCCTTACGACATGAACCCGGAACAGTTCTGGCTTTTCCGGCGTCTAGTTGAAAGTGCAGTTTAACCAGTGGATTATTTAGATAATCCGGCTTGCATATTTCCGCGGCGTAATTGTTTTCGATCTGCGTAAAAGCCGGCCTGTCAATGGTAGCCTTGGCCCCCTTTGTCGGCGGCGAAGGTAAATACGTGGCAATCCACGAAAAGTATATTGGATGCGCCCTCGGGACGGTTGTCGTCGGGCCAGCCCCAGGAGAGTATCCCCGGTATCGGCCAGCCACAGCTATGGGCCATGCGAGAAAAGCCGTTTGGTGGTTTACGGCCACCACCATGTGTCGATGAAGTAAGAAATATTATAGACGCTCGATGTACCATCGGGCGCGTAGAGTCCCTCGTCGTCGCCGCTGAGCCGTTTGACGTGCCCGTCGCAGAAAACCATGTTCGTGCCGCCGTTGTGCCGCAAGTCGGGAAAGAACCTGCTGTCGGAAAAGCCGCCGATGGGAAAGGAGCGGTCCACGGAACTTCGAATGTCCACCAGCAAACAGGTCTGGGCGATGTTGGGAACCCTGATCAGCCGTCGTTTCGGCGGAAAATGCTGATAACAGAGAACATGGTTGTAACCATAGCAGCAAAAGGCATATTCCGTTTTGCTGGGGCACTGTAAAATTTTGTCTTGATCGTTCACATAGGGACTGATCACATCCCACCACCAGATCCCGTTGATACTCCACCCGGGAGGAAGAATTTTGGTTTCCTGGTAATTCGTCATGAAAGCAAGGCCGAGCTGTTTCTGATTGCTGGCACACTGTGTCGACCTGGCCAATTCCTTGGCCCGATTCAAACTCGGCAAAAGAATACTGGCCAGCAGCGAAATAATGGCAATGACGACAAGAAGTTCGATAAGCGTAAAACCCCTCGTTCGCGCGTTACGGATTGCCGACGACGATCTCTGGTTATCCGAAACAGTCATTTTCGTTCGCTTTCCTCGCTATTGTCGCGTCATTTGACGATCCAGTAAAGTCGCGTGTTTTTGGGGTCGGGTTTGATTTTTTCAAACGGGCCGGAGACAACCGGGATTCCCTTATCCTCGGACAACACGCAGAGCTTTCCGTTGACCGTTACCTTT